>CAJWQN010000239.1 GCA_913045505.1 uncultured Rhodospirillaceae bacterium
GGTGACATCGCCCTCGGGCCGCCCGGCCTCCTCGGCCGCGGCGGCGATCCGGGTCCGGACGGCAGCCAGGTTGGCGGCGCTGTCAACGTCCTGTTCGGCGGTCACGGCGGAGGTCATGACGAGAGCGGGCTTTCGCGTTATTGATTCACCCATGACCCTAGCAAAACGCGCCCGCCAGCTCAATTTGCGCTTCCCCGCCCGGCACCTGCCGGCGCTGCTGATGCTGACCGACCGCGAACGAATCCCGGATCCGCTCGCGGCGGCGCGACTGCTGCCGCCGGCAAGCGCGGTGGTGCTTCGCGACTACGACGCCCGCGACCGCCTGGCCCTGGCCCACCGGCTGGCCCGGCTGTGCCGCCGGCGCCGGCTGCTGCTGCTGATCGGCGCCGATGCCGGCCTCGCCGCCCGCCTCGCCGCCGACGGCCTTCATCTGCCCGAGGCCCTGGGCCTGAGCGCCCGGCGCTGGCGGCGCGCCCGACCGCGCTGGCTCATCACCGTGGCCGCCCATTCCGAAGCCGCGCTGTGGCGGGCCTGGCGCTCGGGCGCCCACGCGGCGGTGCTCTCGCCGGTGTTCGCGACCGCGAGCCATCCCGGCGCCCGACCGCTGGGGGCGGTTCGGCTCGCCGCCCTGACCCGGCGCGCGCCATTGCCGGTCTACGCCCTGGGCGGCATCGATTCGACCAGCGCCCGCCGCCTCGCCGGCACCGGCGTCCATGGCCTGGCCGCGATCGGCGGCCTTGCCGATCCGGCCCCGCGCGGGCGGCGGTGACGGCCTCGACAAGACCTCGGTCGGCGACTATGTTTGCGCCCTCTTCGCGGTGAACTTGAACGAGCTGGCCGGGTCGGATGTTGTTGGCGAATCTCATGCGCCGGGCATGGTCGGGCTGGTTGTCGATCGGACTCGCCGGCGCCCTAGTGGTCGCCGCCCTCGGTTTGAGCGGCTGCGACAAGATTGATTTCGGCACCGATCCGACCTATCCGAAACCGCGGCCGCAACCGGCGAGCACCGGGGAGGGCACCGCTTCGCGCGGCGATTCCTCCGGAATCGGTGACCTGTTCGGCTCGGAGACCGCCCCGGTCGGTGTCGGTGTCGGCGTCAACAGCTTCCTGTGGCGGGCCTCGCTGGACACGCTGTCGTTCCTGCCGCTGTCCTCGGCGGACCCGTTCGGCGGCGTGATCATCACCGACTGGTACGCTCCCCCCGACACCCCCGACGAGCGGTTCAAGGTCACCGCCTATATCCTGGATCGGGATCTGCGCTCCGACGGCATTCGCATCGCCGTGTTTCGCCAGGTCCAGCAAGCTCCCGGCCAGTGGACCGACGCCCCGGTCAACGAGACCATGGCGGCCGATATCGAGAATTCCATTCTGACCCGCGCCCGCCAGCTCAAGATTCGGACCAACCCCGGCTGATGCGCCGTTACAATCCCCAGGAGTCCGAAACCCGGTGGCAGCGCCATTGGCGGGACGAAGGCACGTTCACCACCCCGGCGCCGTCGGCGCGACCCAAATATTACGTCCTTGAAATGTTTCCGTATCCGTCGGGCCGCATCCACATGGGTCATGTCCGGGTCTATACCCTGGGCGACGTCCTCGCCCGCTACAAACGCGCGCGCGGCTTCGACGTCTTGCACCCCATGGGCTGGGACGCGTTCGGGATGCCGGCCGAAAACGCGGCCATGGAGCAGAACATCCATCCGGCGAAATGGACCTGGGACAACATCGCGACCATGCGCGGCCAACTCAAATCGATGGGCCTGTCCTACGACTGGAACCACGAGATCGCGACCTGCGCGCCCGACTATTACCGCCATGAGCAGAAGATGTTTCTCGACCTGCTCGCCGCCGATCTCGCCTATCGCAAGGAATCCTGGGTCAACTGGGATCCGGTCGACCAGACCGTGCTGGCCAACGAACAGGTCATCGACGGCCGCGGCTGGCGCTCGGGCGCCGAGGTCGAGCGGCGTCTCCAGGCGCAATGGATGTTCCGGATCACCTCCTTCGCCGACGATCTGCTCGACAGTCTCGAGACCATGGACCGCTGGCCGACCTCGGTTCGGGTGATGCAGCAAAACTGGATCGGCCGCAGCCACGGCATGACCATCGACTTCGGTCTGGCCGGCCGCGACGACCGCCTGCGGGTGTTCACCACCCGCCACGACACCTTGTTCGGCGCCAGCTTCTGCGCCATCGCGCCCGATCACCCGCTGGCCGAGGAATGCGCCGCCAAGGATCCGGCGTTGGCCCGGTTCGTCACCGAATGCAATCGTCTCGCGGCCACCGAGGCGGCATTGGAAACCGCCGAGAAGAAAGGGTTCGACACCGGCCTGCGCGCCCTGCACCCGTTCGTTCCGGGCCTGGAGATGAAAATCTACGTGGCCAATTTCGTGCTCATGGAATACGGCGCCGGCGCGATTTTCGGCTGCCCGGCCCACGACCAGCGCGACCTCGAGTTCGCGCGCAAATACGACCTGCCGGTGCTGCCCGTGGTCGCGCCCCGCGATCAAGCGGATGGCGATTTCACGATCGGCGAAGAGGCCTACATCGACGACGGCGTGATGATCAATTCGGACTTTCTCGACGGCCTCGAGATCGAGGCGGCCAAGAGGGAAGTGGCCGAGCGCCTGGCGGCGCGGGGCCAAGGCGCGGTCCACGTCACCTACCGGCTGCGCGATTGGGGCGTTTCCCGCCAGCGTTACTGGGGCTGTCCGATTCCGGTGATTCACTGCCCCGACTGCGGCATCGTTCCGGTGCCCGAGCGGGACCTGCCGGTGATCCTGCCCGACGACGTCACCTTCGATGAACCGGGCAATCCGCTCGATCGCCATCCGACCTGGAAGCATGTGCCGTGCCCGTCATGCGCCGGTGGCGCCGAGCGCGAAACCGACACCTTCGACACCTTCGTCGATTCGTCCTGGTATTTCGCCCGCTACGCCTGCCCCCAATCGGAGCAACCGCTGGATCGGGACGCGGTCGATCACTGGTTGCCGGTCGATCAGTATGTCGGCGGAATCGAGCATGCCATCCTGCATCTGCTTTATTCGCGCTTCTTCATGCGCGCGCTCAGGCGCTGCGGCTATCTGGGGTTCGACGAACCGTTCACCGGACTGCTCGCCCAGGGTATGGTCTGCCACGAGACCTATCGGGGCCCGGAAGGGTCGTGGCTGCTTCCCGAACAGGTCGGGCGCGCCGAGGACGGCACGATGCGGCGCTTGGCCGACGGCGCGCCGGTCACCGTCGGCCGTTCGGAAAGCATGAGCAAATCGAAAAAGAACGTGGTCGATCCGGAATCGATCATCGCCGCCTATGGCGCCGACACCGCCCGCCTGTTCATGCTCTCGGACAGCCCGCCGGAGCGCGACGTGGATTGGACCGAGGCCGGGGTCGAGGGCGCATGGCGGTTCACCCAGCGGCTGTGGCGGATGATCGCCGAGCCGGCGCTCGACCTCGGCCCGCCGGGTGCCCCGGCCCCGGCGAACATCGCCGGCGGCGCCCATGAACTGCGCCGGATCACCCACAAGACCATCGCCGCCGTCACCGACGACCTGGAGCGGTTTCGGTTCAACCGGGCGGTGGCCCGGCTGCGCGAGTTGGCCAACGCCATCGGCGCCTGCACCGACACCGACGATCCGGCCGGCCCCTGGACGCGGCGGGAGGCGGTGGAAACCCTGATCCGGCTGATCGCGCCGATGATGCCCCACCTTGCCGAGGAATCGTGGCGGGAGCTGGGCCATGCCCCGACCCTGGCCGACCAGCCCTGGCCCGAGCCGGACCCGGCCCTGACCGCCGAGACCAGCGTGACCCTGGCGGTGCAGGTCAACGGCAAGCTGCGCGGCACCCTGACCCTGGAGGCGGGCGCCGCCCGCGAGACCGCCGAAGCGGAGGCGCTGGCCGTCCCGGCGGTGGCGGCGGCGCTGGCCGGCAAACCGGTGCGCAAGGTGATCGTGGTCCCCGACCGGGTCGTCAATGTCGTGGTCTAGCACGGCGAGGGCGATCTTGGCCGCCGCCGCCGCCGCGGTTCTGCTGGCCGGTTTGGCGGCGCTCACCGCGTGCGGATTCCGACCGCTTTACGGCCAGCCCGACGGGCGCGCGGTGGTTGGCGAATTGGCCGCGATCGAGATCTCGCCGCTGACCGGCCGGCTCGGCGTCGAGATTTACAATCGCTTGCGGGACCGGCTCTCGCCGCGAGGCTCGCCGGGCGATCCCAGGTATCTGCTGGCGGTGTCGTTCGAGACCACCCGCAGCGGCCTGGTGACCGAGCGCGACAGCCAGATCAGCCGGTTCGAGCTCGGGGTCAATGCCCGTTACACGCTCCTCGACGGTCGCTCCGGGGCGCCCCTGTCGGAAGGAACCGCCCGGGCCGTGGCCAGTTACAACGTCCTTGAGGCGGAGACCTACGCCACGCTGGTCGCCGAGGAGGACGCCGGGCGCAAGGCTGCACGCGAGGTCAGCGAGGCGATCGTCGGGCTGATCGCCCTGCATTTCGAGCGGTGGCACGCCGGCGGCGCGGAGGCGCCGTGAAAATCACCGCGAGGAACGCCGAACATTTCATCGACCGGCCGGATCCCGGCTTGCGGGCGGCACTGGTCTACGGGCCCGACCGCGGCATGGTGACGGAGCGGGCACGACGCCTGGCCCGGAGCCGGGTCGCCGACCTCGATGATCCGTTTCGGGTCTCGGAACTGACCTGGGCGACG
>CAJWQN010000240.1 GCA_913045505.1 uncultured Rhodospirillaceae bacterium
ACGTGCTGGGGGTCGCGCGGTTGGCCGGAATCATGGCGGCCAAGCGGACCCCCGATTTGATTCCGTTGTGCCATCCGCTGTCATTGGCCTCGGTGACCGTCGATCTGGAGTGCGATGGGGCGCGCAACGCCGTCGACATCACCACGACCTGCAAGCTCAAGGGCCGCACCGGGGTCGAGATGGAGGCGCTGTGCGCGGCGGCGGTGGCCGCGCTCACGGTCTACGACATGTGCAAGGCGGTCGATCGCGCCATGACCATCACCGAGGTCCGACTGACCCACAAGGCCGGCGGCAAATCCGGGACCTTCGCCGCGCCATGACCATGATCTCCGTTGGCGAGGCGCTGGATCGCATTCTCGCCGCTTTCGAGCCTTTGGCGCCGGAAGAAGTCTCGCTCGGCCAGGCGCTCGGCCGGGTCCTGGCCAGGGACGTGGCCGCCCGCCGCACCCAGCCGCCGGTGGCGGTCTCGGCCATGGACGGTTACGCCGCCCGCGGCGCCGATGTGGCGACCGTGCCGGCGGTGCTGCGCCTGATCGGGGCCGCGCCGGCCGGCGCCGCTTATCCCGGCACGGTCGGTCCCGGCGAGACGGTCCGAATCTTCACCGGCGGCCCGGTGCCCGAGGGCGCCGACACGGTCGTGATGCAGGAGGACACCGAGGCCGAGGGCGATCGGGTGACGGTGAACGAGGCTGCCAAAGCCGGGCAGTTCGTGCGCGCCGCCGGGCTCGATTTTCAGGAGGGGGTGGTCGGGCTCGAGGCCGGAGCGGTCCTCAATGCCCGCGATATCGGCCTGGCGGCGGCGATGAATCATCCCTGGCTGTCGGTCCGCCGCCAGCCGCGGGTCGCGATTCTGGCCACCGGCGACGAAATCGTGATGCCCGGTGATCCGGTCGGCGTCAATCAGATCGTGAGCGCCAATTCGCTCGCGCTGGCGGCCTTCGTCGCGGCCTGCGGCGGTGTCCCGATCAATCTCGGCATCGCGCCGGACCGGACCGATGCGCTGCGCGCCATGGCCGCCGGCGCCCGCGGCACGGATCTGCTGGTCACCACCGGCGGGGTTTCGGTGGGCGAGCACGATCTGGTCCGCGAGGCCCTCGGCGCCCAGGGCCTGGAGGTGGATTTCTGGCGAATCGCCATGCGGCCGGGCAAGCCGCTGATGTTCGGCCGGCTCGGTCCGGTGCCGGTCATGGGCGTGCCCGGAAACCCGGTCTCGGCGCTGGTCTGCTGCCTGATCTTTCTACGCCCGGCGCTCGGCCGGATGCTGGGCCTGGCCCCGGATCGGGGACCGCCGTCGACGGCCCGGCTGGCGGCGCCGCTGGAGGCCAACGACCGGCGTCAGGACTATCTCCGCGCCCGGCTGTTCCGCGACGACCATGGCCGCCTGTGCACGGAGGCCTTCGCGCCTCAGGACAGCTCCATGATCTCACTGCTGGCCTGGGCCGATTGTCTGATCTTGCGCGCCCCCGACGCAGCCTCGGCGGAGGTCGGGGCGGAGGTGGAGATCGTCATGTTTCCGCCCGGTTTGCCGGGCGTCTGAGGCGAAATCGCAGAATCCAGCAAAATCCCTCTTGACCCGCGCTCGGAACCAAACTAGAACATGTATATGGGTTTTGCTTTTGTTCTAGATATAGTGGGTCACGGGACATGCTGACACGCAAGCAACATGAGCTGCTGTTGTTCATCAACGAGCGGTTGGAATCGACCGGCATCTCGCCGTCGTTCGAGGAAATGAAAATCGCGCTGAACCTGCGCTCCAAATCGGGGATTCACCGCCTGATCCTTGGGCTTGACGAGCGCGGATTCATCCGCCGTCTGCCGCACCGCGCTCGCGCCCTCGAGGTTCTCAAACTGCCGACCGAATCCGGTGCCGCGGCCAAGCAGGAGGCCGCCTCCAATGTCGTCCGCGGAGATTTTGCCGGACAGACCGGCGCCCAGCACGGCGGCGACGACCTTCCGGGCGGCGCCATCGAAGTGCCGCTGCTTGGGCAAATCGCGGCGGGCACGCCGATCGAGGCGCTGCAGGACGACAGCCGGGTGATCGATGTTCCCGGCTCGATGATCGGCGGCGGCGATCATTTCGCCTTGGAGATCGCTGGCGATTCGATGATCGACGCGGGCATTCTGGACGGCGACGTCGCGGTGATTCGCCGGGGCGAAACCGCGGACAACGGCACCATCGTGGTCGCCCTGATCGACGACCAGGAAGCAACCCTCAAGCGGCTGCGCCGCAAAAGGGGCTCGATCGCCCTGGAGCCGGCCAATCCGGCGTTCGAGACGCGCATTTTCGGACCCGATCGGGTCAAGGTGCAGGGTCGCCTGGTCGGCCTGCTGCGCTACTACTGATCGCGCCCGCGCCACGCCACCCAGGGCCGCCGGCCCCGTGCCGGACGGGTCGCGGTCACGACGATCGCGTCGGCCCCGAGCCGGATTGCGTGGGTTCCTTCGCGCCAGAGGTCGAACCGGTCGATGACCACCGGCGCGCAGCGCCGGCGCACCGGCTCGGTACTGATCATCAGATCGGCGACGGGGCAGTCCTCATACAAGGCGCGCGCGTCCCGGGCCAGGGCGACCGTGTGGTCGCCCGCTCGAAAGATGCAGCCCAACGAATCGCAGCCCATATCAGCGGCCGGCCACCGCGCGGCTTCGGTCTGCGCATTTCGGCGCAACCAGACCTTGCCGGAGAAGCGGGCGCTGGTCCGGCTCGACAGCGCCAGACGGCCATCCTCGCCCCTGACCGCGAACAACTTGGCCGAGCCGTCGACCAGAATGTCGGGCGGCGCCTGGACAATACCCGCCCAAAGCCCGGCCGCGAGCACCGGGACGCCGGCCCAGCGCCACCGGCGCTGCCATAGACAAAGCCAGAGGCCGCCAAACACCGCGAACACAAGCGCGCCAACCGGCATCGCCGGAACCAGGGTCACGGCTCGCGGCCAGGCCGAGGCCGTTTTGGCGACGCCGACGACCAGTTCGATGCCCCATCCCATTGGCGCCAGCGCCGCCGCTTCCAGGCCGAGGGGCATCAGCAGCATCGCCAACAATCCCCACGGCATGATCCACAGCGCCGTCGCCGGGACCGCGATCAGATTGGCGACGATGCCGAATGTGGCGATGCGGTTGAAGTGGAAGGCGGCGAAGGGGCCGGTCGCCACGGTCGCGATCAACGAGGTGAAGGCGACCCCGACCAGATAAATCATCGGGGTCTGCCACCACGCCCGGCGCCGAAGATTGCGCCACGATCTTCGCGCCCAAGTCTCGTAGGCGGCGATCAGCGCCACGACCGCGGCGAAGGAGAGTTGGAAGCTCGCGCCCACCAGGCTTTCGGGCCTGAGAGCCAAGACCGCGAGCGCGGCCCAGGCCACCAGCCGCATCGACAGCGCGGTCCGATCGAGCATGACCGCGATCAACACCAGCGCGACCATCAGGAACGCCCGTTGGGTCGGCACGGTGGCGCCGGTGATCAGCATGTAGAACAGCGCCCCGGCCAGGGCCCCGGCCGCCGCCCATTTCTTGATCGGGTATCGGAGTGCCACGCCTTCGATCGCGGCCAGCCCAAATCTGACCGCAAAGAACAGAATTCCCGCGACCAACCCGATGTGAAGCCCGGAGATCGCGAGCAGATGCGCCAGTCCCGACCGGCGCATCGCGTCCATCACCGAATCCGGAATTCCGCCGCGAATACCGGTCAACAGCGCCACCGCCACCGCGCTGGTGGTGCCCGCAAGATGATCGCGGATACGCCCGGCGATACGATGGCGCAACAATGTGATCGATTGGCTCAAATCCAGAACGGTGTCCGGCTCCGGCCGGGTGATCGGTTTGATGGCGCCAACCACGTATCCGACTGCACCGATTCGCTGGAAGAAAAGAGCGCGGGCGAAATCGTAGGCGCCGGGGGCCACCGGCTCGGGAGGCGGCATCAGGCCGGCACGGAGGCGAACACGATCGCCCGGCGCCGGCGGTGGCGCGGCACCACTGAGTTTGACTCGCACCCGTTCGGGCACGGCCAGCCCGTCGAACCGCTCCGACTCGAGGCGATCCAGGAGCAAGCGGAGGCTTTCCGGACCCGGGTCGACATCCACGACACGCCCGCTGAGGGTGAACGGCCGAAGTTCCTTTTCGAGAATCGGCGCGGCCACCCAGGCGGTGCGGAATGCGCCGGCGGTCAGGCCCAGGGCGATCATGGCGGCCGCGACCGCGATCGGCAGCACCGCCGGCGCCCGCCGCGCCGCCACTGTCACCGCGGCCACGGCGGCGCCCAGCAATGCCGGGGCCAGCCACAACGGCGGCTCGGCCGGCAATTCGAAATAAAGACCGACGCCGGTGCCCATGCCGACCGGCAGCCACAGCGGCCAGCGCTCTCGTTCGCCGAGAAACGTCGCGATGGCCTTCTGGCGCCACGCCGCAATGCCCGTGACGATGGCATCGCCGGTCGGCCAGCCAACCCTGGCAAATCGATGGTTCGGGATCGAGTCGCTCATCTCGACGGGTCTGTGCTACTACCGGCCGCGACCTTAATGCTCCTGGGTGGATAGAGAAACCATGTCGGTGGTCACCCGTTTCGCGCCGTCGCCGACCGGATTCCTCCATATCGGTGGCGCGCGTACGGCGCTGTTCAATTGGCTCTACGCCCGCCATCACGGCGGCCGTTTCGTTTTGCGGATCGAAGACACCGATCGGCGGCGCTTGACCCCCGAGG
>CAJWQN010000241.1 GCA_913045505.1 uncultured Rhodospirillaceae bacterium
TGACCGCCGAACAAATGGCCAACATCGACCGCCAGACCATCGAACGGGGCACCCCCGGCATCGACCTCATGCGCAACGCCGGAAAAGCTGTTTTCGATGTTATCGCCGAAAGAGCTCTCGTTACGCCGGAAGACAAAGTCGTTGTGTTAGCCGGAAAAGGGAACAACGGCGGTGACGGCTTCGGCGCCGCGGTCTCGCTGGCGCGGGCGCGCTGGCCGGTGAGAGTGGCGCTGCTGGGCGACCGCGACCGGCTCGAGGGCGATGCCGCGGTGATGGCCGGGCGCTGGGGCGGGCCGACCGCGGCGCTGGCGCCGGAGGTGCTGGACGGCGCGGCGCTGGTGGTCGATGCCCTGTTCGGCGCCGGGCTCCAGCGCCCACTCGACGGCGCCGCGCGCGCGACCCTGGAAGCGGTGGCCGCGCGCGGCCTCGACTCGGTGGCGGTGGATGTTCCGAGCGGAGTCCACGGCGATACCGGCGCGGTGCTGGGGGCGGCGGCGCGGGCGGCCGCGACGGTCACGTTCTTTCGGCCCAAGCCTGGGCATCTGCTGCTGCCCGGCCGCGAACTGTGCGGGCGGCTGGTGGTCTCCGATATCGGCATTCCGGCCTCCGTGCTCGACGATCTTCAGCCGCGGCAATGGGTCAACGGTCCGGGTCTGTGGGTCGGGCGCTATCCGTGGCCGGGGCCGGAGAGTCACAAATACGCCCGTGGCCACGCGGTGGTCGCCGGCGGCGGGGCCGAAACCACCGGTGCCGCCCGGCTGGCGGCGACCGCGGCCTTGCGCGTTGGTGCCGGTTTGGTCACCGTCGCCGCCCCCCGCCCGGCCGTCGCCACCTACGCCGGCCAACTGACCTCGGTGATGGTGCGGGGGATCGACGTCGACAAGGACTTCACCGAATTGCTCACCGACCGGCGCAAGAACGCGGTCCTGATCGGCCCAGGCTCGGGCGTGACCGAGACGACCCGCGCCCAGGCCCTGGCCACGCTCGGCGCCGCCAAGCCCTGCGTGCTGGATGCCGACGCCTTGACCGTCTTTGCCGCCCGCCCGCGGGACCTGTTCGATGCCATTCAGGCGCCCACGGTCCTGACCCCCCATGACGGCGAATACGCCCGTCTGTTCGCCGCGGCCGGTGATCGCCTGACTCGCGCCCGCGCCGCGGCACGGGAGAGCGGCGCGGTGATCCTGCTCAAGGGCTCGGATTCGGTGATCGCGGCCCCGGATGGGCGCGCGGCCATCAATATCAACGGCCCGCCCGCGTTGGCCACCGCCGGGTCCGGGGACGTCCTTGCCGGCCTGGTCCTCGGCTTGCTGGCGCAAGGTGTGGGCGCGTTCGACGCCGCCTGCATGGCGGCCTGGCTCCATGGCGAGGCGGCGCGCGCCACCGGCG
The DNA here is from genome assembly GCA_913045505.1 of uncultured Rhodospirillaceae bacterium. GTDB lineage: Bacteria > Pseudomonadota > Alphaproteobacteria > UBA7887 > UBA7887 > CAJWQN01. The sequence continues at coordinate 1,387 of CAJWQN010000241.1, forward strand.
CCGGGTTGATTTCGGAACAACTGGCCGATGCCATGCCCGCCGTCTTGGGCCGACTTCAAGGCTTGCCCGGGGCCGCGCCATGAATGACGGCCGGCGAACCACCCTGCTCGACCGGACCCTGGGGCGGCTCAACCGGGTCTGGCGCGATGTCGCCCGCCAGTCCGCCGGGCCGCTGGCGGGAACCTTGGGCCCCGACCTCGGCGACGACGACGTGGCGCGGCTACGCGGGGCGATGAGCGCATGTCTGGAGCGCAAGGGCGGCGCGGTGTCGGCACGGGCGCGCGCCGCCGATCTGGGTCGCGCCTATCTCGGACTCGATCGGGACAGCCGGCGCCGGTTTCTCGATATCATCGCGCGGGAGTTCGATGTCGACAGCGCCGCGGTCGATGACGCGATCGGCCGGTTCCAAACCACCGAGGGCGACGGTCCGCGCCGGGCGGCGGCCGCCGATCTGCGCCTGACCCTGGTCCCTCCATGGGTGACGTTATTGATGCAATTCAATGCGTTGCCGGACGGAATTAAGTTTTTGATCGACCTTCGTGAGGAGCTGGCCGAGATCATGGGCGGCGATGTCTCGTTGCGCGCCCTCGAGGCCGACCTCAAGCGCCTGCTGGCCTCTTGGTTCGACGTGGGCTTTCTGAAGCTGCACCGGATCACCTGGGAATCGCCGGCCGGACTGTTGGAAAAACTGGTCGCCTATGAAGCCGTGCATGAGATTCGATCCTGGGACGATCTCAAGAACCGGCTGGATTCCGACCGGCGCTGCTTTGCCTTCTTTCACCCCAACATGGCTGACGAACCGCTGATCTTCGTCGAGGTGGCGCTGGTCGAGGGCATGGCCGACAGCATCCAGGCCTTGCTCGACGAATCGGCCCCGGCGGTCGATCCGGAGGCCGCGGACACGGCCGTGTTCTACTCGATCTCGAACGCCCAGAACGGCTTGGCCGGTATCAATCTGGGCAATTTTCTGATCAAGCAGGTGGTCGATGAATTGCGCCATGAATTTGCCAACCTGAAGCGCTTCGCGACGCTGTCGCCGATGCCCGGATTCCGGAGTTGGCTGGACGCGGTGCTGGCCGACGGCGGCGGCGGCCTGTTGGCGCCCGAGGGCGCCAAAGTGCTGATCGACCTGCTCGACCAGTCCTGGCCCGACAACCCCGATCAGGCCGAGGCTTTGCGCGCGCCCCTGATGCGGCTCGGCGCCCATTACCTGATCAAGGAAAAACGCGGCGCCGGCGCCCGCGATCCGGTCGAAAACTTTCATCTGACCAACGGCGCCCGACTGGAGCGGATCAATTGGCTCGCCGACACATCGGCCAAGGGTTTGCGCCAGTCGGCCGGGCTGATGGTGAATTATCTTTACCGGCTGAAGGACATCGAGGCCAATCACGAGGCCTATAGCGAAAACGGCCGCATCGTCGCGTCGGGGCAGGCCCGCAACTTGCTGAAATCATAACCAGACACGGAAAGGTCGGGGCACCGCATGGCATACGAGTTTCTGTTGATCGATGAGTCGGAGGCGGTGGTCACCGTCACCATGAACCGGCCCGAAAAGCGCAACGCGATGAACAACGCCGTCAAGGGCGAGCTGCGCGCGGTGGCGGTCGAACTGGACGGGCGCGACGACATTTCGTGCGTGATCCTGACCGGGGCGGGCTCGGCGTTCAGCGCCGGCAACGACCTCTCCGACCCGCGCAAGTTCAGCGGCGACATGCCGCTGGCCGAGGCGCGCCGCGTGGCTCGGCTGGGCGCCGACATGTGCACGGCTTGGGAGAGCCTGCGGGCGCTGACCATCGCCGTGGTCCAGGGGCCCGCGATCGGTGGTGCCCTGTCCCTGGCGGTGGCCTGCGACTTTCGCATTCTGGGGCCCATGGGTTACTTCCATGCGACCGAAGTGGAGCTCGGCCTCAGCTACACCTGGAACAGCCTGCCCCGGATCGGCAACCTGGTCGGCCCGGCGCGGGCCAAGTTGGTCGGCGCCCTGGCGCGCAAGATCGATGCCCCGACCGCCCTGGCCTGGGGGCTTTGCGAGCAGCTCGCGGAGGCGCCCATGGACGCGGCCCATGCGATGGCGGCCGAGATCGCGCGCCTGCCGCGCATCGCCCAGCAAATGGTCAAGGAATCGGTCAACCGCCATTTCGCGGCGCCCAACACGGTCTATCTCGACCAGGACCAGATTCTGGTCATGGCTCGGGAGCCCGAGACCATCCGCATCCAGGAACGCCGCCGCGAGCAGCTTGGCCGCGGCAAGGCCGCGCCCCGATGACTCCAGGGCCGGCCCGACCGAGGGGCCGCCCGATCGTGGTTGGTAACGTCAAAAGGTTTGTGTCAGTGAGAACAGGGTGGGGACTCCCTGGGTTGAGTTTTCGTGGGTGAAGACGGCGAAGAGGATTCGGTCCATGCCGGTCCGGTCCTGGAAGATGCCCATGGGCCGGGTGTCGGCATTCATGACGCCATGGAGGCCGGCCTTGACCGCGGCCTGATCGGCCTTCTTGACCTTGTCGAGGACGTTTCTGATCTTGTGCGCTCAGCAGCGCCGCACGGAGATGCCGGGATAGACCATGGGCAGGGCCGTCACGAGGCCCGCGCCGCCGTCCACGCAGATCATCTCGAGGGCCTTGCCCTGGAGGCCGCGGCGGTAAAGGTCGGTGACGAACAGCTCCGATTGAGCGGTGCTTTCGGCCATCGCCAAACCATAGTCGATGATCTCGCGTCGGCCGTCGGGCCTCAAGCCCAAGGCGACCAGGACCGGGCGCTTGAGGGCGCCGGCGCCGGTCTTGCGCGCCAGCACCACGCCGTCGAGCATCAAGACCGGGTAGATGTCCGGCAAGGGCCGGCGATGGAAGGCAGCGACCGCTGCGTCCAGGGTCTTGGCGACCTGGCTCACCGTGCCGGCGCTGATCCGCCGGTCGAGGATCGGCAACAAAGCGATCGCCACCTTGCGGGTCGACGGACCGAGCACGAAGCAAGCCAGGATCATGCGATCGATGTAGGCCGCCCGCCGGGCGTAAATGCGATCCCCCTGGCCCCTCCGCCGTTGACATTTGACCTGCTCTGTGCGAGCCACTACGACACGAAGTGGTCCTATATATTGGGAGGGATACAATGAAGTGTTTTGATAGCTTTAAGGGGCGCCAACTCGGCGTCCTAGGCTTGGCGGTGGCGATCGCGGTTTCGTTCGCCACGTCTTCCGCGCACGCGGGAGCTGGTAAGGAATGGACCGTGTTCGGCGGCGATGACGCGGCCACCCGGTACAGTACCTTGGATCAGGTTAACACAGGGAACGTTTCTAATCTTAAGGTTA
>CAJWQN010000242.1 GCA_913045505.1 uncultured Rhodospirillaceae bacterium
CCCAACGGCGCGATCTGGGCCAACCAGTTCGACAATACCGCCAACCGCCAGGCCCATATCGAAGGCACCGGCCCGGAAATCTGGCGCCAGACCGACGGCAAGGTCGATGCCTTCACCTCCTCGATCGGCACCGGCGGCACCATCGCCGGGGTCGGCGTCGCGCTCAAGGAGCGCAACAAGGACATCCGCATCGTGCTCTCCGACCCCATGGGCTCGGGCATGTACAGCATCTACACCCAGGGCGAGGCCAAGGCCGAGGGCTCATCGATCACCGAGGGCATCGGCCAGGGCCGGGTGACCGAGAATTTGGTCGACGCGCCGATCGACGACTTCCAGCAGGTCACCGACGCCGAAATGCTAGAGGTGATCTTCGACCTGGTCGTGCACGAAGGCCTGGTCATGGGCGGCTCCACCGGCATCAACGTCGCCGGGGCGATCAAGCTCGCCAAGCGGATGGGACCGGGGCACACCATCGTCACCGTGCTCGCCGACTATGGCAGCCGCTACGCGAGCAAGATCTTCAACCCCGAATTCCTGCGCGCCAAGGACCTGCCGGTGCCGCCCTGGATGGATACCGAGGCGGGCGGATGACCGAACTCGGCTTTCGCGATGACGCCTATCTGCGCCGCTGCGCGGCCACGGTCACCGCCGCCGACGCGGCCGGCATCCGCCTCGACCGGACCCCCTTCTACGTCCGGGGCGGCGGCCAACCCGGCGACTCCGGCGTGTTGGAATGGACCGGCGGCGGCCGGGTCGAGATCGTCGATACGGTCAAGGGCGCGGCCGCCGACGAGGTCCTGCACCTGCCGGCCGACGGCGCCGACTTGCCCGCGCCCGGCACCGAAGTCACCGCGATCATCGACTGGGACCGCCGCCACCGGCTGATGCGCATGCACAGTTGCATGCATCTGCTGAGCGCGGTGGTCGAAGGCGCGGTCACCGGCGGCCAGGTCGGCGCCGACAAGGGCCGGCTCGATTTCGACATCCCCGAGGGCGGCCTCGACAAGGCCGCGATCACCGAAGCTCTCAACGCGTTGATCGCCGCCGATCACCCGATCGCGCCCCGCTGGGTGAGCACGGCCGAGCTCGACGCCAATCCGGAGCTGGTCAAGACCATGTCGGTGGCCCCGCCCAAGACCTCGGGCCAAGTCCGGCTGGTCGAAATCGCCGGTGTCGATCTACAGGCCTGCGGCGGCACCCATGTCGCGCGGTGCGGCGAAATCGGCCCGGTCCGCGTCGCCAAGATCGAGAACAAGGGCCGCCACAACCGGCGCGTCTCGATCGTGTTCGCCGACTGATGGCCGACACCGAGCCCGCCGCCCTTCTCGGCACCGAATGGCTGGCCGACCATCTTGGCGATCCGGCGGTCAGGGTCGTCGATGGTTCCTGGCATCTGCCGACCCTGGATCGCGATCCCAAGGCCGAGTACGTGGCCGGCCATATTCCGGGCGCGGTGTTCTTCGACATCGACGGAATCGCCGATCGCTCGAATCCACTGCCCCACATGCTGCCCGACCCAGCGACCTTCGCCGCCCAAGTCGGCGCCCTGGGCCTGGGCGACGATGCCCACATCGTCGCGTATGACGCCACCGGAGTGGGCAGCGCGGCGCGGGTGTGGTGGAACTTCCGGGTGTTCGGCCACCATCGCGTCTCGGTGCTCGACGGCGGCATGGCGAAGTGGCGGGCCGAAGGCCGGCCGGTCGAAACCGGCGCCGTGGAGCCTGAGCCGGCGCGGTTCAACGCCCGCTTCGACGCCACCCTGGTCCGTGATCTCGCGGCGGTCCGGGCCAACATCGCGACCGGGCGCGAGCAGGTCCTCGACGCCCGCGCCGCCGGCCGCTTTGTCGGCACCGAACCCGAGCCGCGTGAGGGGCTGCGCGGCGGCCATATTCCCGGCAGCCACAACCTGCCGTTCCTCGATCTCTACGACCCCGACACCAAGACCCTGAAGCCACCGACGGAACTGGTCCGGCTGTATCGCGCCGCCGGCATCGATCCCGACCGCCCGGTGGTGACTTCCTGTGGCTCGGGCATCACCGCCTGCAACCTGGCCCTCGGCCTCGATCTGATCGGCGCGCGCAGGGTCGCGGTCTACGACGGCTCCTGGACCGAATGGGGCGGGCGCGCCGACACGCCGGTCGAGACCTAGCCGGGCCGGATTACGCCCGCGGTCGGGTCGGCGAAACGCTCTTGGTCGAGGGCGCCTTCGCTCTTGGCGATGATGCAGGTGGCGGCGGAGTCGCCGGTGATGTTGACCGCCGTGCGCATCATGTCGAGCAGGCGATCGACGCCGATGATCAGGGCGATGCCCTCGACCGGCAGGCCGACCTGGACCAGGACCATGGCCAGCATGATCAGACCGACGCCGGGCACCCCGGCGGTGCCGATCGAGGCCAGGGTCGCGGTCAGAATGACGGTCAGATATTGGGCGATGCCCAGATCGACGCCGTAGACATGGGCGATGAACACCGTGGCGACCCCCTGCATGATCGCGGTCCCGTCCATGTTGATGGTGGCGCCCAGGGGCACGGTGAACGAGGCGACCGCGTTGCTGGCGCCGAGCCGGTTCTCGACGCTGTCGAGGGTCACCGGAATGGTCGCGTTGCTGCTCGCGGTGCTGAACGCGAACACTTGGGCCGTCCGCATCTTGCGGAAGAACATGACCGGATTGAGCCGGCCCAGAACCTGGAGCGCCAGTGAGTAGCTGACACTCGCATGAATCAACAGGGCAGCAACCACGCACAGGAAGTAGCTGGCGAGCGGCGCGATGATGTCGAGGCCCTGGGTCGCGAAGGTCCGCGCGATCAGCGCGAACACGCCCACGGGCGCCAGCTTCATGACGATGCCGACCATCTTCATGATCACGTCGTTCAGATCGGTGAACAGATTCAGCACATGGCCGCCACGCTCGCCGGCCAGGGTGATGGCGATGCCGAACAGCAGCGCGAACACGATCACCTGGAGCATGTTGCCTTCGGCCAGGGCCGCCACCGGATTGCTCGGCACCATGTCGATCAGCACCTGGCCCAGCGGCGGCGCCTCCTTCGGAACGAAGCTCGCCGTGCCCTCGGCCGCCGCCACCCCTTCGCCGGGCGCGACCGAGACCGCGACCAGGAGCGCGATCGTGATCGCGACCGCCGTGGTCAGAATATAGAACGCCAGCGCCTTGACCCCGACCCGGCCCAAGGCCGCCACATCGCCCAGATTGGTCACCCCGCAGACCAGGGAGACGAACACCAGCGGCACCACCAGCATCTTGAGCGCGGCGATGAAAATGCTGCCCACGACCTTGAACAGGCCATCGACCAGATAGTCCTGAACCACGCCCGCATCCGCCCACAGGGCGTTGACGACGATGCCGAGCACGGCGCCGGCAATCATGGCAACGAGAATCTGCGTGGTCAGGGTCGTTCGGCCCAGCGCCGCCATGTCCGCTCCCAGCCCCCCATCGGATCGGCGCGAACCGTAGCACGGCGCCGCCAAGACCCTCAACCTAGGCCCTGGCACGGCCGCGGCGGCGATGACATAGTGCCGGGCGCCGTCGCCACTGGTTGGGATCAGGTCATGAAGCAGGACACCGTGCTCGTCACCGCCGGCCGCGCGCCCGAGGCCAATCACGGGGTGGTCAATCCGCCCGTCTATCATGCCTCGACAATCCTGTTTCCGACCGTTGCCGCGCTCGAGGAGGCCCAGCGCAACCGCTACGAGGGCACCTATTACGGGCGCTTGGGCACGCCCACCACCTTCGCCCTGGAACAGGCCGTCGCCGCGGCGGAGGGCGGCTTTAGGTCGATCGCGGTGGCCTCGGGCAAGGCCGCGGTCGTGGCCGCCTTGACCGCGTTCGTCGAGGCCGGCGATCACATTCTCATGGTCGATTGCGCCTACGGGCCGACCCGCGCCATCTGCGACCACATGCTGGCCCGTTTCGGAGTCGAGACGACTTATTACGACCCCGCCCTCGGCGCCGCCATCGCCGATTTGATCCGGCCCAACACCCGTTTGGTCTTTACCGAATCACCGGGCTCACAGACCTTCGAGGTTCAGGATATTCCGGCGATCGCCGCCGCCGCCCATGACTCGGGTTGCGTCGTGATCATGGACAACACCTGGGCGAGCCCACTCTATTTCAAGCCCTTCACCCACGGCGTCGACGTCTCGGTCCAGGCCGGCACCAAATATATCGTCGGCCATTCCGATGCCATGCTCGGCCTGATCACCGCCACCCAACCGGCCTATCGGCGGCTGCGCGCCGCGGCCGCCGAGCTGGGCGCCTGCCCGGGTCCGGACGACTGCTACCTGGCCCAGCGCGGCTTGCGCACCCTCGGCGTGCGGCTCGACCGGCATATGCGCACCGGGCTCCACCTGGCCCGCTGGCTGGCGGACCGCGCCGAAGTCGCCCGGGTGCTCCATCCGGGGCTGCCCGAGGATCCCGGCCACGCTTTGTGGTCCCGCGATTTCACCGGCGCCAGCGGCTTGTTCGGCGTCGTCCTGGAACCGGTCTCCAAGGCCGCGGTGGCGGCGATGCTCGACGGGCTCGCCCTGTTCAAGATGGGGTACTCCTGGGGCGGCTACGAAAGTCTGATCGTTCCCACCAATCCGGCGGCGATCCGCACCGCCACCCAATGGCGGGCACCGGGGCCGTCCTTGCGCATCCATGCCGGGCTCGAGGACCCGGACGACTTGATCG
>CAJWQN010000243.1 GCA_913045505.1 uncultured Rhodospirillaceae bacterium
TGGCGGCGACTGGCTGCTGGCGCGGAACGACGGCGCCCTTCAGCTCGACGTCCGCCTGACCATGCGCACCGACGACTCCGAACTGATCTACATGACCTATCGCGGCATCCGCCACGGCCCGGCGGCGGTGATCGAGCGGGTGAACCGGGGCGAGCCGGTGGACCCGAGCGCGTATTACTTCCGGACCGCGCCGTTTTTCGAGACCGGCGCCGAAAAATACGACTGGCTCAACCGCGTCGTCGCGGTGGCCATGGGCACCCGCAGCGCCAGCGGCCCCCGCTACACTGTGTTCGAGATTCTGTAGGACCCGCGCCACCTACTCGACCACCAGCTTGACCACGGCGCCGGGGTCCAGCGGCTGGCCGGGGTCGAGGCCGTTGAGGACCAGGAACCTGTCGAGCCCGAACTCGGCGAAGGGCTGGCGCGCGGCCAAGGCTCGAGCGGTCTCGCCGGCGCCGACCCGGTGGATGACCAGGCGCCTCGGCCGGATTTGCGCGGCTTCGTTTCGGCTCAAGGGGCGAAAGCTGAACGCGGTCCGCCGGAAGGCCTCGTTCAGCTGGCCGGTCAGACGCGGCGGGGTGATGAACAAGAACCGGTAGATGGTCCGTGAATCGAACGCGATCGCCAGCAGACGCACATCGACCGCACCGCCTTGCCCTTCCGCCTGGGTGGCGGCGGTGGCCGCTTCCATGCCGTTGACGCGGATCGCCTCGAGTCGCGACAACCGCGCCTCGGGCGCCCATTGATCGCGCAGGAACGAGACCATCGAGACCCGCCTCTGGCGCGGCGCCCCGTCGAATCTGATCGCGGCGCCCTCGGGGCCACGGGCGAGCACGCTTTCCTGGCCGTTGAGCAGGATGAATCCCCGCGGGACCTCGAACGCGAAGCCCAGTTCGGGATGGAGGAAGCGTTGCCCCCTGATCATGCCTTGGGCCGGGTCGTCGCCGAACAGCATGCCGTCGATCTTGCCGAAATATATGTCGCGGGCGACGATCGGATCGACGACGGCGGTGAGATTCGCGGCCGCGATCGCGCGTGCCGTCCGATCGGCGGTGCGCGGATGGGTGGCCAGGAAATCGAAGCCCTGATCCGCCGGCCGGCCGTGGATCGCGGCCTCCAGTTCGCCATGGGCGCTGAGCCGGGCGAGGAAGCTCGACATGGCGTCGGGATCGAACCCGGCCCGGCTGAGATAGCGCACGCCGAGCATGTCGGCCTCGAACTCGTCCTCGCGCGAATAGCTCTGGATCACCGCCAGGGCACCCACTTGGGCAACCTCGGCGACCGCCGAGCTGTCGGTGACCGCGCCAAGGACCGCCAGGCCGAGATTGGCGAGCACGCCCTTCGACATCCGATCGGCGCCGTGGCGCGCCGCGACATGGCCGATCTCGTGGGCGATCACGCCGGCCAGTTCGGCCTCGTTGTCGGCCAATGCCAGCAAGCCGCGGGTCACGTAGACATAGCCGCCGGGCAGCGCGAAGGCATTGACCACCCCACTGTTGAGAACGGTGAACGTGTAGCGGGTGTCCGGCGCCTCGGAGGTCAGGGCCAGGAACTGGCCGATGCTGTCCACATAAGCCGCCAGACCATGATCGTCGTAGGCGCCGCCGAACTCGGCCAGAATCTTGGGGTGCTGCTCGGCCCCGATCCGCGCCTCCTGCGCCGGCGACATGAACAGGTCCAGCAGACCCTGCGCGGAGACGGGCGCGCCTCCCACGGCCAGGGCCACCACCCCGGCCACGATAACGGATATTCGCCGCACGCTATTTCTCCGGCCCATGACGGTACCGTCTAGATGGGGTGTGGAACACGACGTTTGTAGGGTGGCCTCCGTGGTCCCGGATGGTCGGACCGGTTGGCGGCGCCAACGCTTGGTCGGCGGTTTTCGCCTTCACCGACATGGTCGCCGCCGGCTCACTCGACCTCGAACGCATAGAGCCGGTTGTTGCCGCGCCCACCCCACAGGCGATAACCGGAGCCCCAATAGACCACGCCGTCGACGACGGCGGCGCCCGAATTGACCGACCCCCCGCTCGAAAACCGCCACAGGATGGCGCCGCTGGCGGCGTCGAGGACGAACATGGTGTCGGCCTTCGGACCCGATGCCATGGAGCCCGCGAACACCACGCCGTTGGCCACGGTCACCGCGCCCATGTCGGCGGCCCGGATGTTGGGATCGGCGGTCTGCCACAGAATCTCGCCGGTGGCCGCGTCGAGCGCGCTCCAGAAGCCGTGGGAAACGGTGTTGCCGGCTTGCCCACCCTGGCCCAGCAGCGTCCACGGCTTGCCGGCGAAGTTGGCGACCGCGACATAGATACGCGTCCCGTCGGTCGCCGAACCCCATTCCATGCCACCGAGCGCGCTGCCCGGGCCGACCTCGGTCCGCCAGATCACGGCGCCGGTGTCGCGGTCGAGCGCCCAGTAGATGCCGCTCTTCTGCCCGGCGCCGACCAGGTCACGCTCGCGCCCGTCGATGGCGACCGTGAACAGCGCCGGCCCCTGGGCGAAATCATAATCCGGTCCGCTTGGCGACGGGCAGTTGCCGGGATTCGGCTGGGGCTCGTAGCAGGACAGTGTATAGGGATCGAACGGCAGCGCCGGCATGGCCCATTCGACCGCGCCGGTGGCCGTATCGAGGGCGACGAACGCATCGACATGGTTGGCCGGCTCACCGGCGATGCAGGCGCGCTCGGCATCTTCCGAATGCGCCCGCCGGGCCTCGGCGACGCATTCGAGCAGGGTCTCGGGAACCCGGTAGCTGTTGCCGGTGGTCACGTAGACGAGCCCGCGCCCGGCATCGAGGGCGGGCGTGCCGCCAAAGACCGCGTTGCCGGCATAGCCGGGGGCATCGGGCGCGGTGTGGGTTTTCCAGATCACCTCGCCAGTGGTCACGCCGAGGGCCACCACGCTGCCCCGAAAGCCGCAGCATTCATAGCCGGGCACCTTGGCCGCGACATATTCCTCCCATGACGAGACCCCGACATAGACCCTGTCGGCGTGAATGACCGCCGATTGGGTGATCACGGCCGCGGGATGGGCCTCGATCGTGGTCCGCCACACCGACGCGCCCGTGGCCTTATGGACCGCGACCACCCGCGCGCCCTTCTTTGACATGGTATTCCCGCCCTGGCTGCCCAGGATCAGATACGAGCCCGCGAGCGCCGGCGTCGTCCGCGCGGTGTCGCCAATGATGCCGGTGTAGAGGGAGATGGGATTGGCCCAAACAATGGCGCCGGTGGCCCTGTCGATCCGATAGAGCTTGCCCCATGTATCGGGCACATAGACCGAGTCCCCATCGACCGCCGGGGTCGCGGATATGTCGCCGCCGAGTTCGGCCACCCATTTGACCCCAAGCCGCGCCACCGTCTCCGGCGCAATCCGCGTCTCGGCCGCCTGATGGCGGGTGTTTTCGATATTCTGCCCCGCGCTCGCCCATTCCGCGGCCCAAGCGCCCACCGGCGCCAGCACCACCAGCGCCGCGCAAATCCACCCCCGCGCCCCCATCATCGCCTTCCCCTCCGGTTTTCCCCATCAGCCGGGATACCCCGGACGGTGCCTCATAAGCACCGAAAAACGGTAGCACGATTAAAGACGGAGTGAAATCGGGGTCCCCAAGGCCAGCGCCAACACCCCGGCTGGATAACCGATATTCGCCGCACGCTGATCCTCCCGGCCATGGCGGTACCGTCTAGACGGGATCGGGGCGAGAAATTTGTGGGCCGGCATGGGATTGGGGGAATGCCAGCAAACGTTGTATCCTGGGACACCTGACGCGAACTGCGTTGCCCGTCGGGGAGGGAATTTGAATTTGAGCGATCTCGCTGGATGGGTTCGGGACGGGCTGCTCCAAATCCTCCCGGACGGGCTCGACTTCATCCCCGCCGGATTGCCGGACTGGGCGCTGCTCCTGGCGGCATCGATTGTCATCCTCGTCGTGATCGGACTCATCCTCAACAAGATACTTGATGTGATTAGGAAGTCGCGGAAGGGCTTCCGGGATAGCGGACGGGTCCTCGGAGGCGGCCCCATCGAAGATCCGAGCCCGGCAACCAAGGAAGGCCAGGCCGCGATTCAGAGAAGGCTGGATCAATTCCGCGCCGAGAGCACCGAACAGAATGCCAAGATCGAAGCCATCTTGGCCGCCGTCAGCCCCCCCGCCGAAGCCACTACGCTCGGTGTCGAGGAAGAAGCGGCGAAGAAGGACGCGGTGATCGATCTGGTCAGCGATACCGCGCCGGCCGCGATCGAAGCCGCCCAAGTCTTCGCGGCGGGCGACGTCCGTGCCGGCTTTGACTCCCTGGAGCAAGAGGCGCGCTCGGCGGAAACGGAAGCCGCCGTGAAGTGGCGTCGGCTTGGAGCGTTGGCGACCGGCGTCGATACCGCCCGGGCGCGAACGGCTTACGAACAGGCTTTCGAGTTGCGACCCGAGGATTTCTGGACCTGCGTGGAACTTGCGCGGCTGCGAAGGCAGGCCGGTGATCTCAGTGCCTCGGGCGAGGCCGCGATCGCGGCGGAGAAGGTGGCACGAACCGACCGCGAGCGATTCATCGCCGATACCGGTCTCGGCGACGTGCTGGTCAAGGCCGGGGACCTTTCGGGCGCGACGGCCCGCTTCG
>CAJWQN010000244.1 GCA_913045505.1 uncultured Rhodospirillaceae bacterium
GCTATCAGACACCCCATGAGGTCCTCATGAATGCCCCCCGTGGTGCACTTCCGACCTGAATCTGCCACACTTAACTACAGTTGCGGGGACAGTACACTTAACTACATTTGAGATTTACGACAGCAATTGCGGGGGCAGGCAATTGCGGGGACAGTACACTTAACTATCGCTGATCTAATTAAGGATACTGTCCCCATTACTCCTGATCTAATTAAATATACTGTCCCCGTTACTCTCTGTCCCCGTTACTCTCAGCCATCCCGCCTTTCGTAAGTGATCAGGCAGATCAGCGCGCCGGACGGGTCGGTGACGCTGGCCATGCGCCCGACGCCGGGGACGTCCATGGGCGCCATGACCACCTTGGCCCCGGCACCCTCGGCCTGTTTGATACTGCTATCGACATCCGCCACCGTGACGTAGGACACCCAGATGTCGGTGCCCTCGCCCGCCGTGATGCCGCCGACCGGTTGGCCGCCGGCCTTGATCACCGTATAGGCGCGCCCGCCCATATCCATGTCCTCGAGCCCCAACCGAAGACATCCGCATAGAATTTCTTGGCCCCGGCGACGTCGCCGGTGCGCAATTCGGACCAACTGAAGGCGCCGTGGGTCTGAAACGCATCGCTCATCGATCAGGTCTCCTCATACTTCGCGCGCTCGGCGGGACCAGTCTCGGCCCGACCGGCGAGCCGGGCTTGGATTTTCGGGGACGCGACGGATGACGGACCGCCGATGCCGGTCGCGCGACCGCAAAAAAGTGCCCCGCGCCGGTCGCGCCGGCGCGGGGCCGCTCGAACTCGGCCTTCACCAGCCCCCTCAGGTGATGTGGGCGCCGGTGGTCTCGACGTAGACCGCGTACAGGGACTGAGAGCCGGTCATGAACAGGCGATTGCGCTTGGTGCCGCCGAAGCAGACGTTGGAGCAGATTTCGGGCAGCTTGATCTGGCCGATACGGTCGCCGTTGGGGGCGAAGACGTGGACCCCGTCATAGCCGTCGCCGACCCAGCCGGCGCTGGCCCAGACGTTGCCGTCCTCGTCGCACCGGATGCCGTCGGCGAAACCGCCCTTGCCGTCGAGTTCCATGCTCGCGTAAGAGCGCCCGTTCTTGAGCTTGGCGCCGTCGATGTCGTAGGCCCAGATGATCTTCTCCGCCGCCGAATAGTGCGAGGCGCCGGTATCGGCGATGTACATGATCTTGTAGTCGGGCGAGAAGCACAGCCCGTTGGGCTTGTAGGGGTCTTGGGTGACCGTGGTCATCTGGCCGGTCTGGGCGTCGATCCGATAGACGGCTTCTTTTTGGAACGGCTGCGGCGAGCCGGTGTTGTGGCGCACGCCTTCGTAATTCATCAGGCTGCCATAGCCCGGATCGGTGAACCAGATCGAACCGTCATTGGGGTGAACCACGGCGTCGTTGGGCGCGTTCAGCATCTTGCCGTTGGCCGAATCGGCCAGGACCGTGATCGAGCCGTCATATTCGTAGCGGACGACGCGGCGGTTGCCGTGCTCGCAGGCGATCTGGCGGCCCTGGTAATCGAAGGTGTTGCCGTTCGAGTTGCCCGACGGAGACCGGAACCGGCGCCCGACATGGCCGTCTTCCTCCATCCAGCGGAGCTGCTCGTTGCTGGGAATGTCGCTCGACAGGCGACGATCGCTCCTCGGGCGCCCTTTTCGGCCCGTTCATCGGGGTCGGGGCTTGCGGCGGCGCCCAATCAAGCTAAGTGAGTTGGCACCCGCGCGAATTGTCGTGATGATGGGGCGTGTATTGTTCGCGCCGCCGCCGTGGCGTGCGAACCATCGGGACCGCGCGCCCGATAGGAGATCTTGGTCGCCCGGTCCCCTGGCAAAGGCATGAACGCAACAAGTCAGGACGTCGCCAACCGCAAGACGTTGCTCGGCTTCACCGAGGCGGACGCCAGCCGTCTCGCCAGGTGCAAGCCCTTTGTCGAGGCCGAAATCGAGGCGCTGGTCGCGGAATTCTATACCGAGCAGATGAGCCATCCGGCGGTCGCCGCCCGGATCAGCGATCCTGACATGCTGGCTCGGCTGCACGGCACCATGCGCCAGTACGTCCGTGACTTGTTCGGCGGCGAATATGACGTCGATTACGCGGACACCCGGACCCGGATCGGCCGGAGCCACCAGCGACTGGCTATTTCGCCGATGCTTTACTTGGCGGGGGTCGGAACCCTGACCTCGGTCATCGGCCGGCGACTCTCGGCCATGTGCAAGGCCGGCAAGATCGAGTCCGAGTACCAGGACGTTCAGAGTTCGCTCAACAAGCTGATGCTGTTCGACGCCCAGCTCATTTTCGAGGCCTATTTCGACCACCTGGTCCAGGAGATCGAAGCCTCGAAACGCGATGTCGAGGCCTATACGCTCAGCCTGCAGGAAAAAAACAAGCAACTGGCCGAAATCTCGCGCCACGACATGCTGACCGATCTCTACAATCACCGGGCGTTCTACGAGCATTTGCGCCGAATCGCGAGCAACGCCCGGCGGCAGCGATTTCCGCTGTCCCTGGCCTATATGGACCTCAATGATTTCAAGGCGGTCAACGACCGCGAGGGACATGATGCCGGCGACCGAATACTGGCCCTGGTCGGCCATGTGATCAACACCACCATCCGCGAAGGCGACGTCGGCTGCCGCTATGGTGGTGACGAGTTTGCCCTGATTCTCCCCGATACCACTCTCGCCGGCGCCGAAATCCTCTGCGCCCGTCTGATCGGCGCGTTCGAGCGGGGAGCGAACGAAGGCGTCTCGTTCAGCGTCGGCATTGCCCAGATGGGGCCGGACGATTTCACCGATATCGAGACCTTCGTCAAGACCGCCGACCAACTGATGTATCAAGCCAAGGCCGAGGCCAAGCAAGGGAAGGGCTATCAGGTCAAAGCCGCGCCGGCCGCCGGCCGCGATCCCCTTATCGCGCCATCCCGGTCAGTCGGATCTTGACCAGCTTGTCGTCCGGGCGATCGCGGGCGTCGAGGATGGTGAAATGGTCGAGACCGTCCGGGCCGACGACCGCGCAATCATAGCAACGGCCGCGCGGTTCTGGCGGCTGATTTCATCCAGGCCGTGAGCGGCGGCGCGGGCGGAGTTGATCACCACGGTGGTGACGCCGTTGGCGACAGGGTTTCCCTGTGGCACACTGCCACGCCGCGCCCCACGCCCGAGGACCCGATGACCGAACCGAGCCTGAACGATCTGAGGCAGGAGATGCTCCAATTGTTCGCCTCCATGCAAAACTTTCGGGCCGAGCTGGCGGCGCTCAGATCTCCGAAGGTCGAGGACGACCGGTTCGCCAACATGGCCGATCAGCTCGAGGAAATCGTCCGCGCCACCGAGGACGCCACCAACACCATTCTCGAATCGGTCGAAAAGATGAGCGCGCTGATCGACGAGCATCGCGACCGGATCGCCGACGCCGACGGCAGCGGCGCCTGGCTGGCGAAGCTGGATGAGTCCTTCATGGAGGTGTTCCAGGCCTGCGCGTTTCAGGACATTACCGGCCAGCGGGTCAACAAGGTCATCACTTCGCTCAAATATATCGAGGACAAGATCGACGCCATGGCCAATCTGTGGGGACGCGAAGGCCTGTCGGCGGCGCCGGTGCCCAAATCGGACAAGGACGCCGAGCCCGCCGGCGAACGGCTCGACGGCCCGGCACTCCAGGGTGAAGGCACCACCCAGGACGAAATCGACAAGATGTTCGATTAGGCGTCTCGGGGCGCCTGCTTTGTCCGATTTCGAACGACATCCATGATCACGGAAGCTGAGGGCCTCGAGCCGGTGGTTTTGGCCGGGCATGGGGTCCGGCTGGAGCCGCTGGACGTGGGCCGGCATGGTGGCGGCCTACGCGCCGCGGCCCGCGACCCGCGAATCTGGGCCTACTTCGCCATCGATGCTTCGGGGGCCGGGTTCGAGAGCTGGCTGGCGGCGATGGAAGATGGCCGCGACAATGCCGGCGAGCTGCCGTTCATCGTGATCGGGGCGGAGTCCGGCGAGATCTTGGGCAGCACGCGCTACTTTCACGTGGCGCTCGAGCACCGCCGGCTGGAAATCGGCCATACCTGGTACCTGCCGCGCCTCTGGGGCGGCCGAGTGAACCCGGCCTGCAAGCTGTTGTTGATGACCCACGCGTTCGAGGCCCTGGCCATGAACCGGGTCGAATTTCGAACCGATGGCCGCAATCGGCGCTCCCAGGCCGCGCTGCGCCGGCTCGGCGCGATCGAGGAGGGCGTGTTGCGCCGCCATATGATCGTCCAGCACGGCCATGTCCGCGACACCGTCCAATTCGCGGTCACCGACCAGGACTGGCCGGCGGTCAAGAACGGCCTCGAGGCGCGGCTGGGAGAGTGAGCAAAGTTGCCGGCATCCTCACCGGCGCCGGCGCGGTCGGTCGCCGGGTTGCGACCGGGTCACGCGCCGGTCCGCGGCTTCGATCGCCTCGGTAAGATCGAAGCCGATGCCCGTTGCGATCTCGGCCAGGTTTGCGCCGCGGCGGGCGCCCTGGTTCGGGCGGTGGCCTGTTATCGGCGGGTGCTGGCGCTAATCCTTGGCCCGGGCGGGCGGCTCGCCTAGTATCCGCTGCCCACAGCCG
>CAJWQN010000245.1 GCA_913045505.1 uncultured Rhodospirillaceae bacterium
GGCGAAGCGGCGGCGGCGGAGGACGGCGATGACACGGCGCTGGCCAACGGCTAGCGGGCTGCCGCCGTGGCGGCTGGTGGCGGTCGCCGGGGTGGCGCTGGTGCTCCTGGGCCTGGCCGCCCCGGTCGCCGAAATCGCGCCCGCGCGTCTGCTCGGCGCGCTCGGGCCGATGGCCGATTTCCTCGGCCATCTCGTGGTCGCCCCCGACTGGTCCTATCTGCCGACCCTGGCGCTGAAGATGCTCGAAACCCTGGAGATGGCGTTCCTCGCGACCGTGATCGCGGCCGTGCTCAGCCTGCCGCTGGGGATGCTGGCGGCGCGCAACGCGACCCCCCACCCCGCCATCTATCACGTGGTCCGCCAGGGCTTGAGCCTGATGCGGGCGTTGCCCGAACTGATGTGGGCATTGGTGTTCGTGTCCGCTGTCGGTCTCGGGCCGTTGCCGGGGGTGATGGCGCTGGCCTTCGTCGCCGCCGGCTTTCTGGGCAAGTTCTTCGCCGAGGCGATCGAGGCGGTGGATGAGGGGCCGGTCGAGGGAGTCGCCGCCCACGGCGCCGGCTGGCTGCAGGTTCGCGCCTACGCGATGCTGCCCCAGGTCGCGCCCGATTTCGCCGGCATCGTGCTCTACGTGCTCGACCACAACCTGCGCGCCGCCACCATCCTGGGCATGGTCGGGGCCGGTGGCATCGGCTACGACATGGTGATGGCCATGCGCCTGTTCCAATTTGACCGCATCGTGCTGATCGCGTTGGCGATCTATCTGGCGGTCACCGCCCTCGACCGGCTGTCGGCGGGGCTGCGCCGGCGGATCATCTGACATGGCCCGGCCCGGCGCCACCCTGCCACCGCTACCGCCCAAGCCGGCGAATCTGTTTCCGGTCTGGTCCGGGCTCCTGATCGCCCTGTTCGTCGTGATCACCCGCGATCTGGAGATCACGTTCGAGGACCTGTTCTGGGGGCTGGCCGATATGGCCGAGTTTCTCGGTCGCTTCGACCACCCCGATTTCACCGAACTGCCGCGCTATCTGCGGCTGATGGGCGAGACCCTGGCGATGGCCGCCTGGGGGACCGCGCTGTCGCTGGCGATCGCGGTGGTGGCGGCGCCGTTCGCGGCCCGCAACCTGTCGCCGTCACCGATCATTTACCGAATCGTGCGCGAGGCCCTGAATCTGCTGCGGGCGATTCCGGATCTGTTGCTGGCGCTGATATTCGTCGCCGCGCTCGGGCTCGGGCCGCTGGCCGGCACTCTCGCCCTCGGCCTCCACACCGCCGGCTTCCTCGGCAAGTTTTTCGCCGAGTGCCTGGAGCGGGTCGATCCCGGAGCTTACGAGGCGGCGTACGCCGCCGGTGCCGGCTTTCTCCAGACCACCGTGTGGATCGGCTGGCCCTCGATCATACAAGAAGTGGTCGGCTACACGATTTTCGTCCTCGATCGCAATGTCCGCATGGCCGCGGTGCTCGGGCTGGTCGGCGCCGGCGGCATCGGCTTCGCCATGCAGCAGGCGCTTCGCCTGTTCGAATACGGCTCCGCCGCCGCGCTGATCCTGGTGATCCTGGCGACGATCATGATCATCGATTATCTCTCCGCCGGGCTCAGGGCGCGGGTGCGATGATCTATCTTACCGGCGCGCGCTTGGTGCTGGCTGATACGATGGACAACGGCGGCGCGGTGTTGATCGAAGACGGTGTCATCGCCGCGATCGACCCCGAGAGCGCGCCGAGGAGCGCGACGGAGGTTGCACTCGACGGGCAACTCTTGATGCCGGGACTGATCGATGTTCATTGCGACGCCCTCGAAAAGGACATCGAGCCCCGGCCCAACGTGCGCTTTCCGTTCGCTCTCGCCATCGCCCAGGCCGACAAGCGCAACGCGGCGGCCGGTATCACGACCGCGTTCCACGCGCTGTCCTTTGCCCAGGGCGAGATCGGGGTCCGCGATGTCGATGTCGCCGAAGCCGTGGTGCGGGCCGTGCATGACTATCGGCCCCATGGGCTGATCGACAATCGCGTCCATTGCCGTTGGGAGGTCACCGATCCCGCCGGCCTGGCCTCGGTTCTGGCGGTGATCGAGGCCGGCCAGGCCCATCTGATCTCGCTGATGGACCACACGCCGGGTCGGGGCCAATTCAAGGACGAGGCGGCATTTCGCGCCTATTTTGCCGCCGCCTATGGCAAGAGCACCGCCGAACTCGACGCGATATTACGGGCCAAGTACGACAACGCCGATCGAGCCGGCGCCGGAATGGGGGCGATCGCGGCCGCCGCCAAGGCCCACGGCGTTCCCCTGGCCAGCCACGACGATGATTCGCCGGAGCGGGTCGCGATGATGGCCGCCCTCGGCGCGGCGTTGAGCGAGTTTCCGATCGACCTGGCCACCGCCCGGGCCGCCGAGGATCACGGCATGGCGACCCTGTTCGGGGCGCCCAATCTGGTCCGGGGGGCGAGCCAGAGCGGCGCCGTCAGGGCGCTCGACGCGGTTCGCGCCGGGCTCGCGCGCTGCCTGTGTTCGGACTACGCACCGGCGATGTTGCCGGCGGCACTGTTCGGTCTGGCCGAGGCGGGAACGCTGACCTGGCCCGAGGCCGCCGCCCTGGCCGCGGATCATCCGGCGCGCGCGGTCGGGCTCGCCGATCGGGGCGTGATCGCGCCCGGCCTCCGCGCCGACCTGGCCGCCTGGCGCATCTCCGGTGATTGGCCCCAGGTCACGCGCTGCTGGGTCGCCGGCCGCGAGGTGCTCCGCCTCCGGTATCCCCAGGCGAACGGATCGTGAGCCGAGCCATCGGCCAAGCCCGCCAGTGACGGGCGCTCACCGGCGCGCGGTCCATTCGGTCAGGATCGATACCATGCTATCGGTCAGGGTCGCCAGCGTCGCGAACCGGGCCGCAATCAAGCCTTGGGTAGCAGTTGACTCATTTCGATCAGCCGGCTGTCGGCAAGCGCCGCGGCCCGAATGGGGGCGATGGCCTGGTATTCGGGATCATTCACCATGGCAAGGAACAGACGCCGGGCGGGATAGCGAACCAGGATCACGATATCCCATTCCTCGGACCCAATGATCGAGTGGTGAGCCCGACCCATCCAAATGGGTTCGCCGCCGTATTTCGGGCCCATCTCCTTGGCAAAGCGCTGTCCGTATATCCCGTAGGCTTCCCTGCCGCTCAGCCCATCGACCCCGTAACCTGCCTCGGCCCGCTCTCTGTAGCGCAGCAAATTGAGCATCACCACCGGCTCGTCCGGATCACCGCCGGCCATCGCCGCCAGCGCCTCGCGATCTGCGTTCACGGTTTCCATTGTTTCCTGCCTCGGGCTGGGTTGCCGATCCGTGTCGGGGGATGTCGGCCTAACCGGCGGCTTGCACGACCGACGATCCGCGCGTTGGTTCGGAGGAATTTCGAACCTGGACACTGCCAGCGCCGGGGCGGATTTCCAAATGGATCGATTGCTGGCACACTGGCGATGCGATCGAGCAACTGGAAAACGGGGGTGACGGTGGGGTTTGAGGACGAGGCGCTCGAACGCCTCTCGGGCATGATCGAGAGCTGCCGCCGCGCGGTGGTGTTCACCGGCGCCGGCATCAGCACCGAATCGGGGATTCCCGACTTCCGCAGCCCGGGTGGTATCTGGACCAAGTATCAGCCGATCGAGTTCCAGGATTTCCTGGCCTCGGCGGACATGCGCCGGGAATCCTGGCGGCGCAAGTTCGCCACCGAAAGCGTGGTCGGCGAGGCCGAGCCCAACCGCGGCCATCGCGCCGTGGCCAAGCTGGTCGCGCGCGGCGTCGTCACCGCCGTGGTCACCCAGAACATCGATGGCCTGCACCAGAAATCGGGGGTGCCCGACTCGGCGGTGATCGAGCTGCACGGCAACGCCACTTACGCAGGCTGTCTGGACTGCGGCGCGCGCCACGAACTGGCCCCGATCCGCGCCGCGTTCAAGATCGACGAGACCCTGCCGGTCTGCGATCACTGTGGCGGCACGGTCAAGACCGCGACGATCTCGTTCGGCCAATCGATGCCGGAGGCCGAAATGAGCCGCGCCGAGCAGGTGACCTTGGCGTGCGATCTGTTCATCGCCGTCGGCTCGTCGCTGGTGGTGTTTCCGGCCGCCGGATTTCCGGTCATGGCCAAGCGCAACGGCGCCAAGCTGGTGATCGTCAACCGCGACCCGACCGATCTCGATTCCATGGCCGACCTGGTGCTCAACCGGGATATCGGCCCGACCCTGGGCGAAATCGCCGGGGTCAATTAGCGCGCGGGCGGGAGCCGCGGGCGCGCGGGGGAGGAAAACGATGAAAACCTGGACACCAATTTGCGTGATTGCCGGCCTGGCTTGGCTGGTGACGGCGCCGATGACCGCGGCCACGGCCCAGGATGGGCCGGTCCGCGACATCGTCCATATCGCGGGCGATCTCTACCGGGTGCAGAACAAGGCCCATTTCAACGTGTTTCTGGTCACGCCCGAGGGGATCATCGCCACCGATCCGATCAATGCCGACGCCGCCGCCTGGTTGAAAGGGGAGCTCGAC
>CAJWQN010000246.1 GCA_913045505.1 uncultured Rhodospirillaceae bacterium
TCTGCTCGATATGCCGCGGGCGCCGCTCGGCGACCGGTTCGGCGCCCGCCTCGCCACCCGCCTCGACCAGGCCTTGGGGCATGCGCCCGAGCCGATCTCGCCGCGCCGGCCGGTGGCGCCCTATATGGTCCGGCGCGCGTTCGTCGAGCCGATTTACGGTCTCGAATCGATCGCCGGCGCGCTCGATTCACTATTGGAGGCGCTATGTCGTCAACTCGACCGGGGCGAGCGCGGCGCCCGGCGGCTGGTGCTCACCTTGTTCCGGATCGATGGCGCCCGGCGCGCGGCGACGATCGGTACCAGCCGGGCGCTGCGCGAGCAGAAACCGCTGGCGCGCCTGTTCGCCGATCGCCTCGACGGGCTCGATCTCGGACCCGAGGTCGGCGCCGGCATCGAGGTGATGGTGCTGGCCGCGCCGGCGGTCGATCGGCTGGCGCCGGCGCAATGCGACTTGGGCGACTTGGGCGACTTGGGCGACTTGGGCGACTTGGGCGATTTGGACGACTTGGGCGATTTGGACGATTTGAGTGACCGACCCGGCCCGGCCCGGCCCGGCGCCGACGACCGCGATCTTGCCGCCCTGATCGACCGCCTGGCCAACCGGTTGGGCGGGGCCGCGGTCATGGGCCTTGCGCCCCTCGCCAGTCATCTGCCGGAGCGGGCGGTCCGCGCCCGCCCGCCGCTCGCGGCGGGCGGGCCGACATCCTGGCCGGACACGGGCCCGCGGCCGCTGCGCCTGTTCACCCCGCCGGTACCGGTGACGGCGATGGCGATGGTGCCCGACGCGCCGCCGGTGCTGTTCCGCTGGCGGGGCCGCGCCCACCGGGTTGCCCGCGCCGCCGGGCCGGAGCGGATCGCGGGGGAATGGTGGCGCGAGGATGGCCGCACCCGCGACTACTACCGCGTCGAGGACCACACCGGCGCCCGCTTCTGGCTTTATCGCGAAGGCCTCTGGCGCGATGACGACGTCCCCCGCTGGTACCTCCACGGGGTCTTTGGATGAGCATGGTGATCGACGCCAGCGTCGCGATCAAATGGTTCGTCGTGGAAGACCAGAGCGAACAAGCCTTGGAGCTGCTCGAGCACGACGACAGGCTTCTGGCGCCGGACTTCATCGTTCTGGAAATCGCTAATATCACCTGGAAAAAGGCCCGGCGCGGCGAAATCGAAGCCGCGCACGCGCTTTCTATCGCCACGGCGATTCGCCAAGGCCCTTTGACGTTTCATGCGTCCACCGAACTCAACGACAGAGCGCTTCAGATCGCGCTCGAATTGGACCATCCGATTCATGATTGCCTGTATCTGGCCTGCGCCGAGTATCACCAATGCCCTCTGATCACCGCCGATCGGCGCCTGCACGCCAGAGTGCAAAACACCAATCTGGCTGATCTTACACGCACCCTGGCCGCGTCATAGGCAGCATCGATTAGCCATCTACTGGAACCACGATCCATGCCCGCCGCGCCCTCTGCCTACGCCGAGCTTCAGGTCACCAGCAATTTCAGCTTTTTGCGCGGCGCGGCGCATCCTCAGGAGCTGGTGGCGAGTGCGGCCGCGCTCGGCCATCGGGCGATCGCGATCACCGATCGGAACTCGCTCGCCGGCGTGGTCCGGGCGCATGGGACCGCCAAGCAGATGGGCATCCCACTCCTGATCGGCGCCCGCCTCGATTTCACCGACGCACCGAGC
The DNA here is from genome assembly GCA_913045505.1 of uncultured Rhodospirillaceae bacterium. Lineage (GTDB taxonomy): Bacteria > Pseudomonadota > Alphaproteobacteria > UBA7887 > UBA7887 > CAJWQN01. The sequence continues at coordinate 1,690 of CAJWQN010000246.1, forward strand.
GTGCTGTGCCTGCCCACCGACCGTGCCGCCTATGGCCGGCTCGCCCGCCTGCTGACCCTGGGCAAGCGGCGCACGGTCAAGGGCCAATGCGAGATCGGGCAGGCGGATTTGCGCGACCACGGCGCCGGCCAGATGCTGATCGCGGTGCCGCCCGAACGCCCCGATGGGGCGTTCGCGGCTTGGCTCGCCGATCTTGCCCGGCACGCGCCCGGTCGTTGCTTCCTGGCCGCCAGCCACCGCTATCGGGGCGACGATGCCAGCCGGATCGCCCATCTGGCCCAGATCGCGGCGGGCGCGCGGGCGCCGCTGGTGGCGACCAACGACGTTCATTATCACGTCCCTGAGCGCCGGGTGCTCCAGGATGCGCTCACCTGCGTCCGCGCCCATTGCACCATCGACCAGGCCGGCCTCGGGCTCGCCGCCAATGCCGAGCGCCACCTGAAGACCGCGGACGAGATGGCGCGCCTGTTCGCCGACCATCCGGGCGCGGTCGCGCTGAGCGCCGACATCGCCGCCGCCTGCGCCTTCACCCTCGACGATCTCCGCTACGAATATCCGGACGAGCCGGTGCCGGCGGGCGTCTCCGCCCAGGACCATCTCGCCCGCCTGACCGCCGAGGGGGCGGCGGCGCGCTACGGCGATCAGGTGCCGGACAAGGTCCGCGCCCAGCTCGACCACGAACTGGCCCTGATCGGCCAACTCGCCTACGCGCCCTATTTCCTCACCGTCCATGACATCGTCCGCTTCGCCGAGGCCAAGGGCATCCTGTGCCAGGGTCGGGGCTCGGCGGCCAACTCGGCGGTATGTTATTGCCTCGGCATCACCGCGGTCGATCCCAGCCGCAACGATCTGTTGTTCGAACGCTTCATCAGCGCCGCCCGCGACCAGCCGCCCGACATCGACGTCGATTTCGAGCACGAGCGGCGCGAAGAGGTGATCCAGTACATCTTCGCCAAATACGGCCGCGACCGGGTCGGGCTCACCGCCACGGTCATTTCCTATCGGGCGCGCAGCGCGATCCGCGACATCGGCAAGGCCCTGGGCCTGTCGCTCGACGTGGTCGGCGCCCTGGCGCGCACCACCTGGGGCTGGAGCTCGGACGGCATCGACGATGGGGTCGTGCGCGAGCTCGGCCTCGACCCCTCCGACAGGCGCCTGCGTCTGGCCCTGGACCTGGCGCGCGAGCTGATCGGCTTTCCCCGCCATCTGTCGCAGCATGTCGGCGGCTTCGTGATCACCCGCGGCAAGCTTTCGGAAATGGTGCCGATCGAAAACGCGGCCATGCCCGAGCGCACCGTGATCGAATGGGACAAGGACGATATCGACGCGCTCGGTATTCTCAAGATCGACGTGCTCGGGCTGGGCATGCTGACCTGCGTGCGCAAGGCGCTCGATCTGCTGGCCCGCCACCACGACCGGCCCCTGACCCTGGCCGAGGTTCCGCCCGAGGATCCGGCCGTCTACGACATGCTGTGCCGGGCCGATTCGATCGGCGTGTTCCAGGTCGAAAGCCGGGCCCAGATGACCATGCTGCCGCGTCTCAAGCCGCGCAGCTTCTACGATTTGGTGATCGAGGTCGCGATCGTCCGCCCGGGCCCGATCCAGGGCGACATGGTCCATCCCTATCTGCGCCGCCGCAACGGCGAGGAGAAGGTCTCCTTCCCGTCCACCGAGCTGGCCGAGGTGCTCGGCAAGACTCTCGGCGTGCCGCTGTTCCAGGAGCAGGCGATGCGCATCGCCGTGGTCGCCGCCGGTTTCACCCCGGCCGAGGCCGACCGCCTGCGCCGGGCCATGGCCACGTTCCGCAAGACCGGGATCATCCACGAGTTCCGCGACAAGCTGGTCGCCGGCATGGTCCAGCGCGGCTACGAGCGTGCCTTCGCCGAGCGCTGCTTCAACCAGATCGAGGGATTCGGCGAGTACGGCTTTCCCGAATCCCATGCCGCCAGCTTCGCGCTCCTGGTCTATGTCTCGGCGTGGCTCAAATGCCACTATCCGGCGGCGTTCGCGGCGGCGCTGCTCAACAGCCAGCCGATGGGCTTCTACGCGCCGGCGCAGATCGTCCGCGACGCCCGCGACCACGGGGTCGCCGTGCGCCCGCCCGACGTCAACCACGGCGATTGGGACTGCACCCTGGAGCCCGATGGCGCCGGTGGACAGGTCGCGCTCCGCCTCGGCTTCCGCCAGATCAAGGGCTTCAAGGAGGCCGACGCCGAGCGGCTGATCGCGGCCCGGGGCAGCGGCTACGAGAGTCCGCGCGCGTTGTGGCGGCGGGCGGGTCTGGCGGCGCGCGCGCTCGATCTGCTGGCGCGCGCCGACGCCTTTACCTCGCTCGGCCTCGCCCGGCGCCCGGCGCTGTGGGCGGTCAAGGGACTCGGCGCGCCGCCGCTGCCCCTGTTCGCCGCCGCCGAGGCCCGCCATGGGCAAGAGACCGCAGGGCCTGAGACCGCGGTCACGCTGCCCGAGGCGGCGCTCGGCGAGGAGGTGGTCGAGGACTACGCGACCCTGCGCCTGTCGCTCAAATGCCATCCCCTGGCGCTGCTTCGCGAGGAATTCGCCCGGCGCGGCATCCTGCCCAATGCCCGCCTCGCCCGGATCGCGGACGGCAAGCGGGTTCACATCGCCGGCCTGGTCCTGGTCCGCCAACGCCCGGGCAGCGCCAAGGGCGTGATCTTCGCGACGCTGGAGGACGAGACCGGGGTCGCCAACGTCATCGTCTGGCCCGATCTGTTCGCGCGGGCCCGCCGGATCGTGCTCGGTGCCCGCCTGATCGGCGTCCGCGGCGTCCTCCAGCGCCAAGGCATCGTCATTCATGTGGTCGCCGAGTGCCTGAT
>CAJWQN010000247.1 GCA_913045505.1 uncultured Rhodospirillaceae bacterium
CTTGGCGCCCATGTCCGACAGGTAGAAATCGAATTCGTCGCGGCGAAAGCCCGGATTGAGTGGCGCCGTGGTCGCGGCGGCGGCGATGGTGACGAAGGCGGACGCCATCTCCGGGCCGTTGGCGAGCACGATCGCGACCCGATCGCCGCGCCCGACGCCCAAATCGTTCAAGGCCCGGCCCACGGACTCGGTGTGCCGGCGCAGCCCCTGATAGTCGAGCGGCGCCTGACCGGGGGCGGCGATCGCGCACGCCCCGGCGGCGCCCCTTTCGAGTAGGCGGTGGATCGTGTCGGCGTCGGTCATGGCCGCTCTCTTAACCCGGATCAGCGGCCCGGCCAACCGATTTGGCCTGCTGTCAAACCGTCACATCGATGCGCCGCTGCAATCCGGGTGCGCCGCGGTCGTCTGAGTCGGCCCGGCGGAAGGCTGCGTCCGCTGCCGCGACATCGACCGCGCGCGGCCGGGCGTCCAGGAGCAGCACCTCTTGCGCGATCTGTTGGACCAGTACCAACGTGCCGGCCCCGGCCGAGGACCCGCTGCCCAGAAAATCTTCCAGCCGGCCGCCGTCGGACGATCCCCCCAAGTCGTTGCCCGCCGCCGCGCCGGCCCGGCGATCGCGGATCTTGGGTGCCGGCTCGGCCGGCCGACGCGGTCCGGCGGTCGGAGCACGAGCGGCGATCTCCGCTCGCGGGCGCGCCGGAGTGTTGCGTTCGGCGGTAGTCGAGGACGGATCAACGACGGCGCGGCCGCTATCGCGAGCGACATCGTTCCGAGGACCAGCGACGCCGGCCTCGGCTCCGGGGCCAATCAACAACGGGACTTGGGTGCCTACGGTGTCGACCGGTGTCATCAAGGCACCATCATACGCCGGCTGTTCGCGGCGCCGACCGACGACCCGAACAACCCTCGTGACCCCGAGCCACCTGCCTTGTCTCCGGGCGCAAACATGCTACCCTTCGACAACGCTAACGTGACCTCCCAGATTCAAAAATAGGGGTGAACTCGGCAAATGTCGATCGCACCGTCCACGATGGCCGCCGAGACCCAGCTTGGCGCCAACAATCTTGAAGCCTATTTCATGCCGTTTACGGCCAATCGGCTGTTCAAGGCCAACCCGCGTTTGCTGGCCAGCGCCAAGGGCATGCACTACACCAGCACCGACGGCCGCCGGATACTGGACGGCACCGCGGGTCTGTGGTGTGTCAATGCCGGTCACGGGCGCAGGCGGATCGTGGAAGCGATCCAGGCCCAAGCGCGGGAAATGGATTACGCGCCGTCCTTCCAGATGAGCCACCCGCTCACCTTCGAATTGGCGGCGCGGCTGGCGACGATTCTGCCCGGCGATCTCGATCACGTATTCTTCACCAATTCGGGTTCCGAATCGGTCGATACCGCGCTGAAGATCGCGCTCGCCTACCATCGATCACAAGGCAATCCGGGCCGGATCAAACTGATCGGGCGCGAGCGCGGCTATCATGGCGTCGGATTCGGCGGCATGTCGGTCGGCGGAATTGGCCCCAATCGCCAGCAATTCGGCAATCTTCTCGGCCATGTCGATCATCTGCCCCATACCCATGCGCCGGACCACAACGCGTTCAGCCGCGGCCAACCGCAATGGGGGGCGCATTTGGCCGACGCGCTGGAAGATCGTGTGGCCTTGCACGGAGCGGAGACGATCGCCTGCGTGATCGTCGAGCCGATGGCGGGCTCGACCGGCGTGCTGGTGCCGCCGGTGGGCTATCTGCGGCGCCTGCGCGAAATATGCGACCGCCATGGCATCGTGCTGATCTTCGACGAGGTGATCACCGGCTTCGGGCGCCTCGGCGCCAGCTTCGCCTGTGAGCATTTCGGCGTTCAGGCGGACATCATCACTTGCGCCAAGGGCCTGACCAACGCGGCGGTGCCGATGGGCGCGGTCGCGGTCCGCAAGCATATTTACGACTCGCTGATGGATCGTGAGGATTCCGGGATCGAGCTGTTTCACGGCTACACCTATTCGGGACACCCGCTGGCCTGCGCCGCTGCCCTGGCGACATTGGAGATTTACCGCGAGGACGATTTGTTCGCCCGCGCCGCCGAGATCGCGCCCGATTGGGAACAGGCGGTGCATGGGCTCCGCGACCACCCGCATGTGATCGACATCCGCAATATCGGCATGGTCGCCGGCATCGAACTCGAACCTCGGCCGGGCCAGCCCGCCGCCCGCGCCTACGACGTATTCCTCAAATGCTACGAAAAGGGCCTGTTGACTCGAACCACGGGCGATGTGATCGCGCTGTCGCCGCCGCTTGTAATCGAGCGGTCCGAAATCGACCAACTGGTCGCGATTATTGGCGAATCGTTAAGAGAAGTCGCGTAGTCTCAGCCGATCCCGGTCGCCGAAAGGTGGCGCCGGGGCGTGACATGTTCGGGAACCGAAAATGCAAAGATCGACCGGAAACGCGGAGGAACAGCTCGTCACCTACGTCCAGCAGCTCGAGGGACAATCCTTGGGCTGGCAGGCGGTCCATCTCCATTTGTCGCGGCTGAGCCCGGCCAACCGCAAGGAATACAATATTCGGATCGCGCTCAATGGTCTCAACGATCTGATCAAGCAGCACGACGGGCGAATCTTCCTGCTCGACAACCAGGATGTGATGATGGTGCTCAAGGGCGCCCAGGTCAGCGAGGTCAACGAGGCGGTCTTTCAGACCAAATTCTTGTTTCAAGAAGACCCGCTGACCAAGCGCGAGGACGCCTTTTCGACCTGGTACGATCTGTCGATCTCTCAGCCGGAACTGTTCGCGAACGCAAACAAATTGCTGCGCGAGAAACTGCGCCGCCGGGCCGAACAGCGCGGCGGCGAATCCCAGTTCAGCGAAATCGAACCCTTGGACCCGAGTCGCTTGTTCAAGCTCCAGCAGGCGCTGTCCGGTATTGACTTGAGCGCGTATATGCGCCGCCAGCCGATTTGCGTGATGATGACCGGCCACGCGCCCCAGCCGGTATTCGAGGAGATTTACGTCCGCATCGCCGATCTCCAGAAACCGCTGATGCCCAACGTCAATTTGTTCGGCAATCGCTGGCTTTTCCAGCACCTGACCCAGACCCTGGATCTGCGGGTGTTGGCGCTGCTCACCCGCCGTCCCGAGGAAGCCTCGCGCCGACCGACCAGTCTCAACCTGAACGTGGACACACTGCTGTCGCAAAGCTTTATCAATTTTGACGAAGCGCTGAAGGAGGGTGCCCAGCAGGGCATCGTCATCGAGATGCAGGCGTTCGACGTGTTCGCCGATGTCGGTGCCTTCCAGTTCTCGCGCGAGTTCGCCCGCAAGAAGGGCTACCGCCTGTGCCTGGACGGGCTGACCCAGCAAAGCTTCACCCTGTTCGATCGCGAACAGCTCGGATTCGATCTGCTCAAGCTCTTTTGGAACGAGACGATGCAGGTCGGAAGCGAGGGCGAACAGATCGCGGCACTGGCCGAGGCGGCCAAGGCCGCGGGCCCCAATCGGGTGATTCTGGCCCACTGCGACAATGAACGGGCGATCGAGTACGGCTACTCGGTGGGCATTACCATGTTCCAGGGGCGCTATGTGGACCAGGTGCTGCGCCCCGGCGCCGCCGCCCGCAACTGACCAGCATCCGCCGCCCGGATCGGGCCGGCCCTAATTCCCGCCGCGTCCGGCCAGGGAATCGAGTTGGCGCTGCATGTCGTCCAACTGGCGCCGCAACTCGCCGATTTCATCTTCCGCCGGTGCCGGTTCCGTGGCCGCGGTCCGGTTCGGGTCCGGCTCCGGCTTGGCGCCGGCCGGGGGCGCGAACATGCCCAGAGCACGTTCGAACACGGCCATGTTCTGGGCGCCCCACTGCTGCATTTGGCCGATCGGGAACAGGTCGCCGAACGTGTTTCCGACGTAGGCGCGCATTTCTTCCTGGTTGCGGGCGAACGCCTGCATGCTCAAGTCCAGATAGGTCGGCAATACCGTGCGCAGACCGTCATCGTAGAAACCGATCAATTGGCGCAGAAAGCCGATCGGCAACAGGTTCTGGCCCTTGTTCTCTTCCTCGAAAATGATCTGGGTGAGCACCGAGCGGGTGATGTCGTCGCCGGACTTGGCGTCGTACACGACGAAATCAACACCGTCCTTCACCATCTTGCACAGATGGTCGAGCGTCACGTAGCTGCTGGTCGCGGTGTTGTAGAGCCGCCGGTTGGCGTATTTCTTGACCACCACCGGTTCATTGATGCCGTCGCCAGCTTGCTGCGCCATGTCCGATCACATCCCCGTGCCGCGCCCGGCACCGAGTATAGTGAATACGCTGCATTGCGAAAAGTCCGCACCTTCGGCGGGGTTGCGGTATAGTGAGGGAGATGTCGGATTCGGCGCAGCTTCGTGCATTCGCGAAAAAATTTCTCGATCTCTGGCAGGAGCAGGTCGATCTTACATCGGCGATCAACGACTTCGGCCGGTTCGCGACCGTCGGGAGCCGCGCCAATTCGGACTTGACGGACGCCGATGACCACCGCTCGGACGGAGCCGA
>CAJWQN010000248.1 GCA_913045505.1 uncultured Rhodospirillaceae bacterium
CGCCCTCGACCTGCGCGACGCCGCCTCGGTCGCCGCCGCATTCGCCGACGTGACCGCCAGCGCGCGGGCCTACCTGCCTGAAGCCAGGATCGAGGGGGTCGGTGTCCACGAAATGGTGACCGGCGCGGTCGAGCTGATCGCCGGGATCAAGCGCGATCCGACCTTCGGCCCGGTGATCCTGCTCGGCGCCGGTGGGATCATGGTCGAGGTGATGGGTGACGTGGCGCTCCGGGTGGCGCCGATCGATCGCGCCGAGGCGCGGGCCATGATCGGCGAGCTTGCCGGTCTGGCGTTGCTGACCGGCGCCCGTGGCCGGCCGCGGGCCGACATCGACGCCGTGGTCGAGGTCCTGGTCAGCCTCTCCGATTTGGCGCTGGCGACCCCATCCCTGGCCGAACTCGACATCAACCCGCTGATGGTGCTGGCGGACGGCGCCGGGGTTCGCGCCGCCGACGCCTTGATCACGATCGCGCCGGAGCCAGTCTGACCGGCTCAGCGTTTGCGGGCGCGGCGGGCGATAAAGGCGTCCATGACCGCCTGTGGCTCGCCGCTGCCGTAGGCCTCGGTCTGCAGGTGCGCCGCCGCCTGGTACATTTCGTCGTAAGCGGCTTGGGTGACCGCCCGATAGCGCTGCTTGGTCAGCCGCATCGCGCCGGGTGGCTTCTGGGCCAGATCTCCGGCAATGGCCTTTGATTCAAAAAGAAGTTTATTCTTATCTACCAAGTGATTGATAAGCCCTATTTGTAAGCATTCTTCGGCGGCGACCAAACGGCCGGTGAGCGAGAGTTCGACCGATCGCGCCAAGCCGAACCCCAACTCCAGCAACCGTGAGCCGAGGACGCTGGGCAGGCCGGCGCTGACTTCCGGCTGGCCCATCCGGGTGCCGGCGTGGCCGACCCGGATGTCGGTATAGAGCGCGATCTGGAGGCCGGCGCCGGCGGCGATGCCGTTGATCGCGGCCACGCAGGGCTTGTCGAGGTCGCGAATGCTGGAATAGAAGGCGCGTAAATCCTCGACCCACGCGACTGCTTTGCTTGAATCGAAACGGCGGGTTTCGTCCAGGTCCTGGCCGGCGCAAAAGGCGCGATCACCCGCCCCGGTCAGCACCACGGCGCGAATCCCGTCGTCGGAATTGACCGGCGCCAAAGCCTCGATCAGGTGGCCCCGCAATTCGGCGTTGATGGCATTGAGGACCTCCGGACGATTGAAGGTGACGGTGCGGATTCCATCCGTTGTCTCGACTTCGATGACCTGACTCATGGCCCCTGTCTCCTTGTCGTGGACGGCCAGTCCCGCACCAGTTCCCGTATCCTGTCCACGAAGATCCGGACGATCTCGGTGTCATCGAACAGGCAGTCGGCCCGGGCCAGGATTCGCCGGCGGGTTTCGTGGCGCGCGTCCCGATCGGTTCCCAACCGAACCGCGATATCCGCGTAATCCTGCGCCGATTCGGCGATGCAGTCGGACAGGCCCATAAGCTCGTAAAAGCCATAAGTGAGCCGGCCTCGCAAGTAGCCGGACGGCAGGGTGACCAGCGGGGTGCCGGCGGCCAGGCATTCGAGGCTGGTCTTGCCGCCGCTGAAATGGGGGGTGTCGAGCACCACGTCCGCCATGGCCTGGGCGCGGACGAAATCGTCTCGGTTCAGATTGGGAATGAACCTGACGCGATCCGAGAGGGCGCCGAGGGTGCGGCGGAATCGGGCCATGAGCAACTCGTTCCAGTGCGGCCGGTGGCCGCTGAGCAGACACAGGGTGGCGCTCTCGTTCCGGCCCAGGATCTCGGCCAAAATCGGATCGAAGTCGGGGTGAAACTTGAACAGACTTTGGGGGCAGAAATAGGCCGTGCCGTCTTCCGGGAGTCCCAGGGCGCTCTTGCTCTTGGCGTGGAGGTCGATTCGGGGCCGTTCCTGGCGGGAGAGCAGCCGGGGCAGGCGCAGCAGGCGCTCGCTGTAGTGAGCTTCGGCGCCGGTGGTGTCGAAGATGTCCGCCGAAACGAAAATATCGACGTTGGCAATTCCGGTCGTCACCGGATGGCCCCAGCCGACCATCTGGATCGGCGCCAACCGGGCGAAGGCCAGGTAATAGGTGGCCGCGTCCATGCCGATGTCGGGATAGAACAGCACGTCCAGGGCGGCGTCGGCCAGGGCGGCGCGGCAGGCCGCCAGATCGCGCGGCAGCACGGTGTAGAAAGGTGCTTGTCCCCGAATTTGGGCGGCGACGGGATCGTCGGCTGGGCCGATCTGAAACACATGGAGGTCGATATCCGATCGGGCGAGGGCGCCGATCAGGCCCTTGAACAGCGCGCCGATGGTGTGGTCGCGGAAATATGTCGATGCGACGCCGAGCCGGATCGGGCCCGCGCCAGCGCCTGGCCGCCGGCTATCGACCCGGTCCTCGGCGAGATCGGGGCAGGCCGCGATCAGCAGCGCCGCCACCGCCTCTTGCAAGGGGCGGTCGTCGCCGCCGTGATAGGCAAGGTAGAAATTGGTCCAGTCGCAAGTGCCGAGCGGATCCTTGAGCGTCGGCTCGGTCGCGGCCAGGGCCGAGACCCGTTCGAAAAACTGGTCGCGGGCGGCGGCGATCTGCTGGCCCGAGTCCGCGATGATCGGCAGCAGCGTCGCCCGGCGCAAGCGGAAGGCAGTATCGTCGGTGAGCGCGCAAGCCCGATCCAGGGCCCGATCGGCGGCCGCCGTTTTGCCCTGGATCTGCAACGCCACGCCCAGATTGAATTGGGCCTCGGGCGCCCTGGGTGTGGCGCGCGCTGCTTCCTCGAAGGCGGCCTCAGCCTCGGCCCAGCGCTCTTGGGCCTTTAACAGGCTGCCCAGATTGTTGTGCGCTTCTCCCATCTCCGGGCGCAGCCCGATCGCCTTTCGAAAATGGGCTTCCGCGATCCCCTCTTGCCCCGTTTGGGCAAGCAGGTTGGCGTAGTTGTAATGGTTTTCGGCGTGCAGCGGGTCCAGGTCCAGAGCCTGCTCGAACAGCGCCCGCGCCTGGGCCTCGCGCCCGCGCGCGCCTTCCACCAAGGCGAGATTGCCGATCGCTTCGACGAAATAAGGCTTTCGCGCGATCACCGCCTCGAGGCCGGCCGCGGCCGCGTCCCATTGGCCGAGCAACCGCTGCGCGTTGGCCAGATTGACCCGAGCCTCGATGTGGTCCGGAGCGCGTTCCACTGCTTCCTCGAGCAGGTCCCGGGCCTCGCCGAACCGACCCTGACCGATCAGCGTATCGCCGAGGTTGGTATAGGCCGCCATCAGATCGGGGGATTCGGCCAACACCCGCCGATAACCGGCCTCGGCTGCGGCCCATTCGCCGGCGCGATGACGCGCCAAGGCCTTGCGAAAGATCTCCTCGATACCGGCCACCGGCCTGCTCTCGTTTGCGCCCTTATCCGGACAATTCCGGCGCGGTATACTCGAATCCGCTTGCTCGGGCCACCCGGCCGACGGAACGGGACCATGAATGCGATATTACGCGGACTGACGGCGGGCGCGATCCTGGGTGCCGCGAGCTTGGTCGGGGCGGGTGTTGCCGGAGCGGACAACACCGCCGCCGAGTCGGCCTATGACCGTGGCGACTATGGCCGGGCGCTGCAGCTCTGGGTGCCGGCGGCGCGGGGCGGCGATGCCGGCGCCCAATACAACATCGCGACCATTTATCGTCTGGGACGGGGCCGGCCGGCCGATCCGGTGGTCGCCTATCAATGGTATCGCCGCGCCGCCGAACAGGGGCATCTGCGCGCCCAGGTCAATCTGGGTCGGCTGTTGCTCGACGGTTCCGGCGTGAAGCGCGACGCGGTGAAGGCGGCTTCCTGGTTCGAGCGCGCCGCCGAAGCGGACTATGCGCCGGGATTGTATTTTTTGGGCCGCCTTCACGAACTGGGTCGAGGCGTATCCGGGGACGATCACAAGGCGGCCCAATATTATCGCCGGGCGGCGGAGCAGGACTTGACGGACGCGGCCTACGCGCTGGCGCGGCTCTATCGGGACGGGCGGGGCGTTGCCCGCGACCGGGCGGAGGCGATCGAATGGTATGCCCGCGCGGCGTTTGATGGCCATACGGAAGCCCAGTTCGCGATCGGGCGCCTGTACGATCGGGGCGATACCGTCGATCCAGACCCTGCCCAGGCCTATTTCTGGTTCGCCATGGCGGCGCGCGCTGGTCACGACGAGGCCCGGGACAGCCGCGACCGGTTGGCCGCCATTCTGTCCCCCGAGCAGCTCGAGACGGCCCGCCAACTGGCCCGGCAATGGCGACGCGGGCTCGAGCAGCGTTAGCGGCCAATGGCGGAGTGCCCTCGTCTCCTGGTCGCTGATATCGGCGGCACCAACGCACGGTTCGCCATTGTCGAGGATGACGGCGATCCGGGCGCGCCGGTCAGCCTGGCTTGCGACGATTTTCCGGACTTGGTCGACACCGTTGGGGCCGGGCTCCGGCTGCTGGCGCCGCGGGCGCCGCCGCGGGCGGCACCGGCTCGCTGGTGGTGCAGATGGCGAAGCTCCGCGG
>CAJWQN010000249.1 GCA_913045505.1 uncultured Rhodospirillaceae bacterium
CTCTATTGCGCGGTGATCGTCAAGCAGGTCGACGAAAGCACCCGCGCCAAGACCTCGATCAACGACCTGCTCCGCGACTGACACGGACACCGTCTCCCGGCTCACGACAACTGCTCGGTCTTGAACGGCCGGCCCATGAGGCCGGCGATGGTCGCGTCCAGCTCGGCGCCGTGGTGCAGCACCTGATCGACCGCGGTGCAGAGCGGCATGTCGATGTCCAGCCGGCGCGCGATCGCGACCACCGGTCGGGCGGTGGCGATGCCTTCCACCACCTTGGCCACCCGCGCCCGCGCCGCGACGACGTCGTCGGTTTCGCCGAGGGCGACGCCAAAGGAGAAATTTCGTGACTGGGCGGACGAGCAGGTGAGCACGATATCGCCGATCCCGGACAGGCCCATCAGGGTTTGCGGCCGCCCGCCCAGGGCCATGCCGAGCCGACCGATTTCGGCCACCCCGCGGGTGATCAGGGCAGCGCGCGCATTGTCGCCGAAGCGGCGCCCGGTGGCGATGCCGCAGGCGATGGCGAGCACGTTCTTGACCGCGCCGCCGACCAGGGTGCCGATCAGGTCGGTCGAGACGTAGGGGCGGAAGGTCCGGCTTCCCAGCGCCTCGGCCAGGGCGGCGGCGAGCGCCGCGTCGGCGCAGGCGAGGGTGACCGCTGTCGGCAGGCCCCGCGCGACCTCGGCGGCGAAGGTCGGCCCGGACAACGCCGCGATCGGCCGGCCCGGCAGGGCGGCCGCGACCACCTCGTTCATCAGCGCGCCGCTGTCGATCTCGATGCCCTTGGCGCAAATGACGACCGGTGTTTTGGTGGCGACCACATCGGCCAGGGCCCGGCAGACGGCCCTCATATGCTGCGCCGGCACCGCCAGCAGCAGGGCCTGGGCATCCGCCGCGATGGCCATATCGGTGGTCGCGCGGAGCCCTGGTTCCAAGGCCATGTCGGGCAGATAACGCGGGTTTCGGCTGTTTCGGTTGATCGTATCGACGACCCCGACATCGCGGCCCCAAAGGGTGACGCCGCGGCCGGTGCGGGCGGCCAGGTCGGCCAACGCCGTACCCCACGACCCGGCGCCGATGACGTTGATCCGATCGAGCGCGACTTCGGTCAAGCCTTGACCCCGGCCCCGATCGCGGGCTTGGCTTCGGGGTCGAGCGGCCAGCGCGGGCGCGCGGCGACATCGAGCGGATCGGTGAATCCGTGGCGCAGGCGCTCCACGCCGGCCCAGGCAACGATCGCGGCGTTGTCGGTACAGAGGGCGGGCGCCGGCGCGACCAGGCCGAGATCGAACCGGGCGGCGCTGGCGGCCAGGCGTTGGCGCAGATATCGGTTGGCCGCCACCCCGCCCGCGACCACCAACGCACCGCCCCTGCCATGGGCGCCGTGAAATGCCGCGGCGGCATGGCCCAGCCGATCCTCCAGTACGTCCGCGACCGCGGCCTGAAAGCTCGCGCACAGATCGGCCACGTCGCGGGCGCGGGGCGGCGAACCGGGGAGATCGGTGATGGTCTTGCGAACCGCGGTCTTCAGGCCGGAAAACGAAAAATCGCAGCCGGGCCGGCCGGCCATCGGCCGGGGCAGGTCGAAACGGTCGGCATCGCCGGAGCGCGCCGCATCCTCGATCGCCGGCCCGCCGGGATAAGGGAGGCCCATCATCCGGGCGGCCTTGTCGAACGCTTCGCCGAGGGCATCGTCGAGGGTGGTTCCGAGCCGGCGATAGGCACCGACGTCCTCGACCATCAAGAATTGACAATGGCCGCCCGAGATCAACAGCAGCAGATAAGGGAACGCCAGCGACTGCCCGAGCCGGGGCGTCAAGGCGTGGGCCTCCAAATGATTGACCGCGATGAGCGGCAGCTCATGGACGGCGGCGATGGCTTTCGCGGTGGTCAGGCCGACCATCAGGCCGCCGATCAATCCGGGACCGGCGGTGGCGGCGACGCCGTCCAGATCGGCGAAGTCGAGACTCGCCTCGGCCATGGCCCGAATGATCAGCCGGTCCAGGTGCAGCACATGGCCGCGGGCCGCGATTTCGGGCACCACGCCGCCATAGGGGCGGTGCTCGTCGAGCTGCGAGAGCACAATGTTCGACCGCACCCGGCCCGAGCCCTCGACCACCGCCGCCGCGGTTTCGTCACAGCTCGTTTCGATACCCAGGACCAGCACTGCGATTGGGGGCGCCTGCCAAGTTTCGCGACCAGCGCGGCGATGCGCTATAAGGGACCACTGTAACGTCGCATTTGCACCATGGCTATCGCCCACCCCCTCCTCGGCCCGCCGCCCCGCCCGCGAGGCCGCCGATGACTCCGACCCGGCTCCGTATCGGCAGCCGCGGCAGCCCGCTTGCACTGGCTCAGGCCCATGAAGTGCGCGCCCGCCTGCGTGCCCGCTTCGCCGCGCTGGCCGAGGAGGACGCGCTCGAGATCGTCGTCATCAAGACCACCGGTGACCTCACCCTCGACCGGACCCTGGCCGACATCGGCGGCAAGGGCCTGTTCACCAAGGAGATCGAGGACGCGCTGCTGGCCGGGCGTATCGATATCGCCGTCCACTCGATGAAGGACGTACCGACCTGGCTGCCGGACGGCCTGGTCATCGACTGCCTGTTGCCGCGCGAGGATCCGCGGGACGTGCTGCTGTCTCGAAATGGCCTGGCGCTCTCCGACTTGCCGGCGGGCGCGGTGGTCGGCACCGCGTCGCTCCGCCGTCGCGCCCAGGTTCTGGCGCGGCGGCCCGATCTTGCCGTGGTGCCGCTGCGCGGCAATGTCGGCACCCGCCTCGACAAGCTTGCCCGGGGCGAGGTCGATGCGACCCTGTTGGCCCTGGCCGGGCTGCGCCGGCTCGGCCAAGACGCGGTTGCCCACCAGGTGCTCGATCCCGCCGATATGCTGCCGGCGGTCGCCCAGGGTGCGATCGGCATCGAATGCCGGGCCGACGACGGCGAAGTCCAAACCCTCCTGGCCCAGCTCGATCACCCTCCGACCGCCCTCGCGGTCGCGGCCGAACGGGCCATGCTCGCGCGCCTCGATGGCTCCTGCCGGACTCCGATCGCCGGGCTCGCGGTCCCCGACGGCGACGGGCGGGTGGAGCTCCGCGGCTTGATCGCCAAGCCCGACGGCGCCGCGGTCATCGCCGACAGCGAGGTCGGCCCGGTCGCCGACGCGGTCGAGATCGGGACCGAACTGGGCGCGCGGCTGGCCCGGCGCGCCGGGCCGGGCTTTCTCGAGTCGGCCTGATCCGATGCGGGTTCTGCTCACCCGCCCGCGCGCTCAGGCGCGATCCGTGGCCGAGACCCTGGAAGGGAAGGGGATCGAGGTGATCCTCGCGCCCGTGCTCCAGATGGTGCCGCGCGCCGGGCCGGCGCCGGATTTATCCGATGTACAGGCGATCCTGGTGACCAGCGCCAACGGTGCCGCCGCCATCGGTGCCGCCCTCGGGACCCCATTGGGGCGTCGCGATGTGCCGGTGCTGGCGGTCGGCGATGCCACCGCCGCCGCCGCCGCCGCTCAGGGCTTTTCCTCGGTAACGTCGGCGGGGGCCGAGTCCCGGGCGCTCGCGGGGCTGGCCATGGAGCGGCTGGATCCCGATGCCGGCGTGTTGCTGCATGCCTCCGGCGCCACGGTCGCGGGCGCCCTCGTCCCGACCCTGGAGGCGGCGGGATTTCGGGTCCGGCGCGCGATCCTCTACGACATGGCGCCGGTGCCGGCCCTGTCGGGGGCTGCCCGCGCGGCGCTGGCGGCCGGGGAGATCGACGGCGTGCTGCTTTTCTCTCCCCGCTCGGCGGAGGTGTTTGTTAAGTTGGCACGCGCCGCGGCCCTGGTCGGCAGCCTCGAATCCGTCGCCGCCTATTGCCTGAGCAAGGCGGTGGCCGCCGCCGCCGGGACCATCGCCTGGCGGCGTGTGGTGGTCGGCGATCGACCCGAGAGCGCGGCCCTGATCGCGGCCGTCGCCGGGGCCGCAAGACGGCGATAGCGCCGCCGGGAATCGGAGGTCTCAGCATGGACGACGCGCCGGTCGACACGAAAGCCCGATCGGCGCCGCCGAGACGGTGGCCCGACCTTCGGTCTCAGCTGATCGTGATCGTCGTCTCCGTGCTGGCCTCGGTGATCGTGGTCGCGCTCGGTGTATGGCTGGCGGGGCCCGAATACGTGGCACGATCGAGTCCCGCCGCGCCCGACCTCGCGCCGCGGCTGGGCGTCGTCGAAGCAGAGGTCGCGGTTCAGGCGGAACGCTTGCCGGGATTGGAACTGAGGCTGGCCGAATTCGAAGCCCGCGTCGCGGCCCGTGCCGCCGATGCCGAGGCGCGCTTCACGGCGCTCGATGCCGCCGTCGAGGCTTTGGCGAGCCGCGAGCCTCCCGCCGCGGGGGCCGCGCCCGAGCGGGTCGCCGAGGTGGAGCGCGCGCTCGATGACCTTGGCGCCACGGTCGGCGAACTGTCGACCGCGGCGGTGTTGGCGGCGGCGGTCGTCGATCAGGATCGTGCGGCGTTGCT
>CAJWQN010000250.1 GCA_913045505.1 uncultured Rhodospirillaceae bacterium
TCCTCCGTTAGCCGGTGGAATACACCTTAGCAGCCTGTCCGATTTTCCGGGACCACCTCAGACTACCCCCTCGGCGCGCGAACGGCGCGGGAGCAAATCCGACGCAATCATGGCTTCGCCTATGACCGCCGCGGCCAAATGGCTACCAGGGTCCCGGTAGTGCGACGAATCGGCAAAATGGGCGCGATCCGCCGGTATCGTGTCGGTGATTTCGATGAGCGCGCAACCGGTGCGCGCGGCGACATCGCGCGTCGCCTTCTGGTAAGCGCCTTGAAGCTCGAGTATCGCGGGTATGGTCAGGTAGGGCATGTAAAAAAGATACGAGGCCGCGGCCCATCGTTGACGCCACCGCGATTGTCCGGACCGCAACGCCCCATCCGCGTTGACGAAGACGACGGACGCCGACGCCCGCTGACAAATCCGCACCAACTCGGTCAGGCGGGTTTCGAAGCCTTTGGTCGGAAATGGCGTTTCGACGCGCAGCTTGTTGCGAGGGTTGAAGGCGTGCGTCGTCCGGGCGACGAAGACCAGATTTTTTTCGATCAGGGCCCATAGGGGCCATCGACGGCCCAGCCAGGACATGGCGTAATGGACGCCACTGTAAATGCCCTGTCCGCGGGCGAGATAGACCGTGTCCCGGTTCATACCGAAAACTTCGCCAGTGAGTCACGAGCGGCACACAGTGGCGGGGGCTCCGAAGATCCGCGATGTGGTGGTCGGCAGACCCTCGGTTTAGGGGTGCTCGCCCTAAATGGCGACGGCGGTGTCCAGAATATGGACCGGGTGAGCCTGGGCGGCGGGGTCGGGGACGATGGTGAGGAGAGCGAAAACGGATGGCCGGGCTGGCGGCAAGATCACGGCTCCGCCCCATTTGGCCCTCGGTTGCTTGACGCCGAGCGCCTTCGCGCGCCAAGCTGGCGGGGCCAGAAAAGTCGCGGCGGGCTGGACCTGAATCGGGGGCGGGACCACGCGCCGCCGTGGCGCGACCCGCCAGGCAGGAGTATCTCATGGAGCCGACCATCACGGCCATCGATGCCACCCTGGGCGCCACGATCACCGATGTCGACCTCGCCGACTTGGACGAGGCCACGTGGAATCGCGTCGAGGAGGCCTTTCACGAGTATGCTTTGCTCGTTTTCCCCGGGCAGGACCTGACCGACGACGCCCAGGTCGGGTTCGCGGGCCGCTTTGGCGACTTCGAGCTTTTGCGCCCGGACTCCGATGCCAAGGCCGTTTCGATCAGCAACCAAAAGCCCGATGGCTCCGTTTTCAAGCCCGAGGAGCATCGTTACCAAACTCTGCGCGGCAACGAAGGCTGGCATACCGACAGCTCGTACATGCCGCTCGCGGCCAAGGCGTCGGTGTTGTCCGCGCAGGTTGTGCCGCCGGCCGGTGGCGAGACGGAATGGGCCGACATGCGTGCCGCGTACGATGCGCTCGACAAGGACAGAAAAGGACGCATCGACGACCTCTCGGCCTATCATTCGCTCTACCAGTCGCAAGCCAAGATCGGGCATATTGTCGAGACCGGGGCCGGTTACGGATACCATACCAAGGGCGCGCCACTTCGCCCGTTGGTCAAGACACACCCGGTGACCGGCCGCAAATCGCTTTTCATCGGCCGTCACGCTTATCGTATTCCGGGGCTCGACGACGCCGAGGCACAAGAGCTCTCGGGCGATCTCCTCGCATTCGCTTGCCAGCCGCCTCGTACCTACGCCCACGACTGGCGGCCGGGTGACGCGATCCTATGGGACAATCGCTGCGTTCTGCACCGGGCGCGGCCGTACGACTACCGCCAAGCGCGGATCATGCGACACACCCGCATCGCCGGCGATCCCGCAAGCGAGCTCGCCACGACCGGTCGTGACGAGCGTGCCAGCGGTTTCGCGCCATCCGCCTCGAACCGATAGGCCCGCGCGATGCCTTGATCCGCAATCCGCCGGCCGTCAATCATCGGCATCGTCGCCGAGGCAGATGCCGAGCCCGCGCGCGGTGTGGACCAGGGCGTCATCCGGGTCCACGCTCACATAGCTGGCGATGGCGTCCTCGATCGCGACATCGATCACTTGGCGATTCTGCCAGGCGATCATGCGCCCAAAGTTCTTGGCCGCGATCAGGTCCACGGCATAGACGCCGAACGCCGATCCCAGCAGCCGGTCGGATGACGCCGGAATGCCGCCCCTCTGCACATGGCCCAACACGGTCACCCGGGTCTCGGCTCGGGTCATCTCGCCGATGCGGGCGGCAAGATACTGGCCGACGCCGCCATAGCGCCGCCGCCCGTCGCCATGTTCCATGGTCACCGGTCTGCCGGCCTCGGTCTTGACCGATTCGGCGACGATGATCAGGTTGTAGTTCTTGCCGCGCTCGGCCCGGCGCCGGATCTTGGTGCGGATCGCCTCCAGGGTGTAGGGAATTTCCGGGATCAGGATCACATCGGCGGCGCCGGCGATGCCGGCATGGAGCGCGATGTGGCCGGCGTCGCGGCCCATCACTTCCAGGATCATGACCCGGTCGTGGCTGGCGGCGGTGAAATGAAGCCGGTCCAGGGCCTCGGTCGCGACCTGTACGGCGGTGCCGAACCCGATCGCGGTTTCGGTGAGGCCGACATCGTTGTCGATGGTCTTCGGAATCGCGACCAGGTTCCAATCGCCCTTGGCCGCCAGGCGGCTGAGGATGGAGAGTGAGCCGTCGCCGCCGATCCCGATCAGCGCTTCCAATCCCAGTTCATGATAGCCCTTGATGATGGCGTCGGAATAATCGGTCACGGTGCCGCTCGAATCGGCCAGCGCGAACGGGTCGCCGCGGCTGGTGGTGCCGAGGATGGTGCCGCTCATCATCATGATGTTGCCCGGCACGGAATCGAAATCCAGCGGCATCGCGCGCACCGGCCGGGCGATCAAGCCGTCGGTCCCCTGGTTGATGCCGATGACCTGCCAGCCGTGTTTGCGCACCGCCCGGTTGACCACGGCCCGGATCACCGCGTTCAGCCCCGCGCAATCGCCGCCGCTGGTCAAAATACCGATTCGCATGTTCCGCCCCCCACTCGTGTCGCTGATCGCCGCCATCACCGCCGCCGCGCCCGCGGTGGCCCGCGGATTGGTTGATTTCGGCCGGTCAAGGTTTCATTGGAATGTTACGTCTGCTATGATCCCCGGGCAACAAACCAAACGATTTTTCGGGGTAATGACGAACAAGGACGCTGACGCCGAAGAGCTGGAAAGCCTGCGCGCCGAGCACCGGGTGCTCGACGAGAGGATTGATGGGATCCTGGCCGATGGAATCTACGACGATGTCGAGATTCAGCGCTTGAAGAAGCGCAAATTGCGGATCAAGGATCAGATGATCCAGCTTGAAAGCGCGTTGTTGCCGGACATCATCGCATAAGGCCTTTCGGTCTTAGCAAGAATTCGAGGCATCGGCGGAGCTGAATCGCCATTCAGCCCGGGCAGGGAGTCGCGCTTGCCCGCGAGGCCAGGCCCAGCCATAATTCCGCGCCGGATCGTGCGGTCTGGGAGGGCGGCGCATGCGCCAGGACGACGTCGTCGTCGGTATCATCATGGGTAGCCAGTCCGACTGGGAGACCATGCGCCATGCCGCCGCGATTCTCGAACGCTTGGGAGTTCGGTTCGAAACCCGGGTCGTGTCGGCTCATCGGACGCCGCAACGGCTCTATGATTACGCCGGAGCGGCCAGGGAGCGAGGCTTGAAGACGATCATCGCCGGTGCCGGCGGCGCCGCGCATTTGCCCGGCATGACCGCGGCGATGACGCCGCTGCCGGTGTTCGGCGTCCCCGTCGAAAGCAACGCTCTGAGCGGCCTCGACAGCCTGTTGTCGATCGTCCAGATGCCGGCCGGGGTGCCCGTCGGCACCACCGCCATCGGCCGCGCCGGGGCGGTCAATGCGGCCTTGCTGGCGGCGGCGGTGGTGGCGCTCGGCGACGGGGATGTGGCACGGGCACTGGATGCCTATCGGGACGCGCAGACCGCCGCCGTGGCCGAGCAGCCGATCGAAGACGGTTGAGCCCTTCGGTGGCGGGGAATGGCGTGGCGCCGCTGGCGCCAGGCGGCACCATCGGCATCCTCGGCGGCGGCCAACTCGGACGCATGACCGCCTTGGCGGCGGCCCGGCTGGGCTACCGGGTCCATGTGTTCTGCCCCGAGCCGGACAGCCCCACCGCTCAAGTCTCCGCCGCCGCGACCGTCGGGCCCTACACCGACGCGGCGGCGTTGGCGCGGTTTGCCGCCGCGGTCGATGTGGCCACGTTCGAATTCGAAAACATCCCCCTCGCCGCCGTCCGCGCGGTCGCCGAGAGGGTGTGCCTGCGGCCCGGCTTGGCGGCCCTGCAAATCGCCCAGGACCGGCTGCGGGAGAAGGATTTTCTGGCCGGAATCGGAATCCCGACCACGGCCTATCGCGGCGTTGGCGGTGCGGTGGCCTTGGCCGCGGCGGTCGCCGATATGGGCGGCCCTTGCGTGCTC
>CAJWQN010000251.1 GCA_913045505.1 uncultured Rhodospirillaceae bacterium
CCGCGATGACAAAACGCGCCGTGTTCATGATGAGCTCCCTGCAAAAGGAAGCTTGGATCACTTTTTACCCGTTTTGGGAATCCCCTAATTGTCCACAGGCCCTAGTCCCCTGCGAAGAATACGCGAATTGTTGAGGCGGTCCTGGAAAATCGGACGGTTGGTCAAGGTGTATTCCGCCTTGTAGAGGAGCAATAGGCGATAACGACTCGGCGGCGCCATGGGGACCACATCACCCGGTGGGTCACAAATCCCTTCGGCACGGACAGCTTATCGAGGGTTGGGAATGGCATGGATATGATCTTCCCACCGGTCGAGAGCGTCTCGCAGCTCGTCGATGTGCGAATGCCGATCGTAGATACCGGCCACACCGGAACGCGTGCCTGAGGCGTGGTTCAGGAGTTTCTCGGTGACGTGGATGGGGGCTGCGAGTGCCGCCAAACCTGAGCTGAATGTGCGGCGCAGGTCGTGGAGGGTGTAGGGTTCGATCCGGAGCGCCTTGTCGAAAGCGACCTTGCCTTTGGACCAGCCGTTGAAAATAGTGGTGGGTTGGCCCCGGACATGGGCACGGGTCGCGGGGAACAGGTGGTCGCCAATTTCCGGCAAGCGGTCAAGAATTTTGGCGACGGTCGCCCCGTAGGGGAAGACATGGGCGCGTCCGTTCCTGGTGGCTTCCGAGGGGAGCGCTATCGATTTCTCCTCGCGATTGATCCAGTTCCACTTGAGCGCGGCTATTTCGCCCCGACGCTGGCCCGTGAGGATGAGTAGAGAGACGATAGGGCCATAGGGGTAGGGGTATGCGCGAGCGTGCCTGTAGACCGCTCCTAGCTCCGCATCAGTCAAGATTCTGTCGCGGGGACGGGAGGCGGCGGGAAGGGCAAGACCCTCTAGTGGAGAACGGTCAATGTAGCGGTGTCGTGCTGCCCATCTGAAAAAGACGCGGGCGGTAACGAAGGCATGGTTCTGTTCGCTTGGGGTGTCTCCGAGACGGTCAATTCGGGTCATGATCCCGTGCTGGGTGATTTCCGACAAACTGGTCTTATCAAACCGAAAATGGCGATCCAGGAGGCGTTGGTAGTCTTTTGTGGTTCTGGGCCTATTTCGCTGTTCTGATTCCTCCAGGAAGCGATTCTTGGCATCCTCGAAGGTGATAGGGACGGATCTGGTTTTTCCGAGGGTGAATTCAGCGAGAAGGCGCTTGGCTTCCCGTCTGGCATCCGAGAGCGAGATGATGGGATAGCGTCCGATCGTGATGCGGTGGCGGTTGGCGCCGTGGATTAGAAAGAAGGATCTTGTCCCGCCCTGGGAGAGCCGAACGCCAAAGCCGGTAAGGGTTTGGTCCCAATAATCCATCTGCCCCTTGCCGGGGGGGTTGAGAGCGCGGATGGAAGCATCCGTGAGCGCGATCTTGGGCAGGCTAGATTCTCCTTAGGTTCAGGGTTTGGTGGCATGCGGATGAGTTTCGATGTTCTCCTATGTTCATATTATCATAGGAAAATCAACAACTAAAGAGAAGCGATGTGGCGGGATGTGATACTATGAGAATCGACAGGTGCGGATTAAGTCAGCTGCTCTACCAACCGAGCCATGGGCCCGCCGGCGCGGGACATGGCAGAGCGGTCGGGCGGTTGTCGAGCGGCTGGCATGCGCGAAAACAGGGCGTTAGGGTGTGGCGGGCCAGGGGCTCCGCTTCGCCGTCACCCGAGTTTCGGAGTCCGCCCCGCACCAAGACAGGAGTGCCTCCGAGATGATCGATCCCTTGCCCCGGACCTCCGCCGCCGACGGCTGGCAGGTTTCAGTGGCCGAGGCGGCGGCAGCGGACGTGCCGCCCGGCGCGCGCTCGGTGCCGGTGATGCGCCACGGCACCATGACCGTCCGCTATTACGCGCCCAAGGGCGTCGACCGCCAGACGCCCCACGATCAGGACGAGGTTTACGTGGTCGCCACCGGTTCGGGCTGGTTCGTCAACGACGGCCGGCGCGCCCGCTTCGCCGCCGGCGACGTTCTGTTCACGCCCGCTGGCGCCGAGCACCGGTTCGAGGATTTCACCGAGGATTTTGGGGTCTGGGTCGTGTTCTACGGCCCCCGGGGCGGTGAGGCCGCCGGCGCCGCCGATTGAGCCCGCCGCATCGGCTCATTCCCATTCGCCCGACTCCTTCCCATTCGCCCGACTCATTCCCATTCGCCCGACTCCTTCCCATTCGCCCGACTCATTCCCATTCGCCCGACTCATTCCCATTCGCCCGACTCATTCCCATTCGATGGTGCCGGGGGGCTTGGAGGTCACGTCGTAGACCACCCGGTTGATGCCCGGCACTTCGTTGATGATGCGGCTGGCGACCCGACCCAGAAAATCGTGAGGAAGCGGGTAGTAATCGGCGGTCATGCCGTCGATGGCGGTCACCGCGCGCAACGCCAGGACGTCCTCGTAGCTGCGGCTGTCGCCCATCACGCCGACGCTGCGGACCGGCAACAACACGGCGAACGCCTGCCAGATCGCGTCGTAAAGACCGGCGGCCCGAATCTCCTCGATATAGACGGCGTCGGCGCGCCTTAGGGCCTCGAGTCGGTCGGCATCCACCGGGCCCGGCATTCGGATCGCGAGGCCTGGCCCGGGAAAGGGGTGGCGCCCGACCAGATGGTCGGGCAGGCCGAGTTCGCGGCCGAGGCCGCGGACCTCGTCCTTGAACAGCATCCTGAGCGGTTCGACCAGCGTCATCCGCATCCGCTCCGGCAGGCCGCCGACATTGTGGTGCGACTTGATGGTGACGCTGGGGCCGCCGGTGGACGAGATCGATTCGATCACGTCCGGATAGAGGGTGCCCTGGGCCAGGAAATCGGCGCCGCCGACCTCGTTGGCGGCGTCCTCGAACACGTCGATGAAGGTGGCGCCGATGATCTTGCGCTTGGCCTCGGGATCGGCGACGCCGGCGAGCTTGCCCAGAAACAGGCCGCCGGCGTCGCGGACGATCAGGGGCAGGTTGAACCGGTCGCGGAACAGGCCCACCACCTCTTCGGCCTCGCCGGCGCGGAGCAGGCCGTGATCGACGAACACGCAAGTCAGCCGATCGCCGATCGCCTCGTGAATCAACATCGCCGCGACCGAGGAATCGACCCCGCCGGAGAGGCCGCAGATCACCCGGCCGTCGCCGACTTGGGCGCGGATACCCTCGATCGCGGTGTCGCGAAACGCGGCCATGGTCCAGTCGCCGGCGCAGCCCGCCACCTGGCGGGCGAAGGAGTCGAGCAGGGCCGCGCCATGAGGCGTGTGGACCACCTCTGGATGGAACTGGAGACCGTAGAGGCGCCGGTCGTCGTCGGCGATGGCGGCGAACGGCGCATCCTCGGTTCGCGCCACGACCCGGAATCCGGGCGGCGGAGCGCTGACCCGATCGCCGTGGCTCATCCACACCTGTTCGCGGGCGCCGGGCCGCCAGACCCCTTCGAACAAGGCGCAGTCGGCGACGATTTCGACAAAGGCGCGGCCGAACTCCCGGTGCGCGGAAGTCTCGACGGCGCCGCCCAATTGGGCGCACATCACCTGTTGGCCATAGCAGATGCCGAGCACCGGCACGCCGATCTCGAACACTTCCTGGGGCGCGCGGGGCGGTTCGACACCGATCACCGACGCCGGCCCGCCGGACAGGATCACCGCTTTCGGCCGCTGGGCCTGAAGCGCCGCCGCAGCCTTGTCGAAGGGCACGATTTCGGAATAGACCCCGGCCTCGCGCACGCGGCGCGCGATCAACTGGGTCACCTGGGAACCGAAATCGACGATCAGGACCCGGTCGGTCATCGGCTCCGGTCGACCCCGCGCGTCACTCCCCGCTCCGGCCGGGACCAAGCCGGTCGCTCGCCAGCCACCCGGAACCGCCGCCATGTTCGACTGGTCCGGTGGGCAACGCCTCCGCGGCCTCGTCGTCGCCGGCCTCGACCGCGGCCATCCCCTCCTCGATGGTATGGTCCGCCATCTCGCCCGCGATAGCGATCATGGTCGCAAGATTTGGACGGCCCATGGCTGGCCTCAGTTTCCCCGTCTTGGCCATTGATACCCCGGCGGCCCGTCCGATTCCACCCCGTAGGGCATGTCGGCACGGTCACGAGGCCCGAGCCAGGATCGTGACGAAGAATCCGTCGGTGCCATGGCGATTGGGGGTGAGCTGGAGCATTGGCCCCTCGGCCGGGCAATCACCGGGCAGGACCGCCCGCCACACCTCGTCGATCGGGACCAGGGCGAAATCCGGCCGCCGGGCCAGGAACGCCGCCACCTGATCCTCGTTTTCGGCCTTCAGGACCGAGCAGGTGGCGTAAATCAGCCGACCGCCGGGGCGCACCAGCGGCTCGGCCTGGTCCAGAATCCGGCGCTGGCGATCCAGGCAGGACTCCAGCCCGACCGGAGTCAGGCGGGCGCGGGCATCCGGGTGGCGGCGCCAAGTGCCGGTGCCGGTGCAGGGGATATCGATCAGCAGCCGATCG
>CAJWQN010000252.1 GCA_913045505.1 uncultured Rhodospirillaceae bacterium
GGGCGATCATCACCCACCTCACCCGCCATAAAGGCTATGCCCAGGGCCTGTGGCGCCACGGTCGGATGATCGGCTACACCTCGACCGGGGTCGGCGTCTCCGCCCTCCCGATCCGCTTCAACAGCCGGGGCGAGGTCGCCCTGTTCACTCTCCGGCGCGGTTAGCCGCCGAGGTCCTTTCCATGCTAGATTCGCCGAAACTTGCGCGGCGGAGCGGATCGACGGGCGAAGCCCGATGGAGTGGAAACCATGACCCAACCAGCCGGATGGCGGCGCTGGATCCTGGCGGCGGCGATCGCCGTGGCAGCGGCCGTGGCGGCCGGCCCGCCCGGGGCGGCGGTGGAGATCGAAGACGGCGGTGATTTCACGTTCGACATCCGCAGCGGCAAGGATATGCGCTTGGTCGGCGAACTCTCGGGAATCACGATCAAGAACGATCTGCCGCCCCGGATCGGCCAGCAAGAATGCGCGCGCTGGGCGCGCCGGTTCAAGGTTCATCCCTACCGGGCGGTGGTCTCGGGCAACCTGCCGAACCGGCGGACCCGGGTCTGGATTTGCACCGGCGACGCCGACAGTCGGGCGCTCTCGGAAATCTACTGCCGGCAGATGAAAATGTACTATGTCCGCCATGACGGACCGGTCGTGACCTGCCGGTTCAGGGAAGAATCCTGACCCGGTGGCGGCGGCCCGCGCGGCCATCGATCGGTCGGGGCCAGAGCGTTTTCCGAGGAGGCGTGCCGATATCCAGCCCATCCAACGCATCCGATGAAATGGGGAAAACGTTCGCGGCAGGGACGCAGGTTACCCCGCGCCCTTCGCACAGATCCCGGTGTGAAAATGGGGTCATTGTACTTATCGACGACTATTTCAAGGATGGAATCTGATATCGTTCCAAGTTTCGTCAGTCATGGACCTCGTTCCTGGCTCGTCCGCTCGCTGCGGGCCAATAAAGTACAATGTCCCCTATAATTTAATGCCCCCCATGGTGCACTTCCAACCTGAATCTGCCCCTATGATTCGCTGATAAGAACAATGACCCCCTTTTTGCATTGCTTGGCGACTGCCCGCTCACTCCCGGATCAGCTCGATCTCGATCCCGGTATCGAGATTCGCCCAAACCCGATCGGCGGTCACCGCCGGCGCCGCGAGTTGCCCCGCGAGCGCCAGGCAGGCGCGATCGCCGATCGATAATCCGGCACCGCGGGTGATCGGACGCAGGGCGGCCGACGCATAGGCGGCGGTGTGATCGAATGGTACGATCTCGATGCCGAGCACCGTGATCGCCGCGCGTATCTCGGCCTCCCCCATGCCCCAGTCGGATAGTCGGGCACCGGCCTCGGCCACGTTCACCGCCGAGGCCACCCCATCGGCCAAGCGCGCTTCGACAACGGACGCGCCCGGCTCGCCATGGAGGAACGCGAGGATCGCCGAGGCGTCAAGGACGGCGCGGGTCACTCGCTATTCTCGCGCACCGCCTCCCGGCGACGGTCGGCGAGGAGTTCCTCGACCAAATCCACTTCCGCCGGCACATAACTCGCGACCAGTTCCCGGGCGCGCTCGATCGCCGCGGCCCGGCTCATGATGTGCAACGTGCCGTCCTCCAGTTGCAGAACGACCTCGTCACCCTCTTCAACGGCCATCGCCTTGCGACAGGCGGCGGGAATGACGACGCGCCCTCCAGGTCCGATCGTCCCGGTCAGCACATCGGTGGTCGCGGGCTGGCCCTCTGGCCTCGTTGGCGCCGGTGCGTTGAGCACGTTCCATACGTGCTGATAACTGATCTCCAAGTACTTCGCGATTTCGTTGCGGCTGTATTCCGCTTCGGCCAGCGCCCGAATCTTCGCCGATTTGGTGAGAAGACCGGCGGTGATCAGCTCCATCCGAGAATGTTCTTTTCCGGAGTCGGTCGTCGTCATGTTTGCCTCCATCTTTGCGGAGCGCAAATGACATTATAATATGATAATGTCAAATAAATGTTTATATAACAGTTGTTCTCACGCGGTCTCCTCGAACAGTTCGCGGCCGATCAGCATGCGGCGGATTTCCTGGGTGCCGGCGCCGATTTCGTAGAGCTTGGCGTCGCGCAGCAAACGCCCGGTGGGGGATTCGTTGATGTAGCCGGTGCCGCCCAGACACTGGATCGCCTCCAAGGCCATCCAGGTCGCCTTCTCGGCGGCATAGAGGATCACCCCGGCGGAGTCCTTGCGCGTGGTCCGGCCGCGGTCGCAGGCCTTGGCCACCGCGTAGCCATAAGCCTTGCAGGCGTTCAGGGTCGTGTACATGTCGGCGAGCTTGCCCTGCATGAGCTGGAAGGTGCCGATCGGCCGGCCGAACTGTTCGCGCTGATGGACGTAGGGGACGACCACGTCCATGCAGGCCTGCATGAGGCCGAGCGGCCCGCCGGCCAGGATCGTGCGTTCGTAATCGAGGCCGCTCATCAACACATTCACGCCCCGGCCGACCTCGCCCAAGACATTTTCGGCCGGCACCTCGCAATCCTCGAACACCAGCTCCGAGGTGTTGGAGCCGCGCATGCCGAGCTTGTCGAGCTTCTGGGCGGTGGAGAAGCCCTTGAACCCCTTTTCGATCAGGAACGCGGTGATGCCGCGCGGGCCCGCGTCCGGGTCGGTCTTGGCGTAGACCACCAGGGTGTCGGCATCGGGGCCGTTGGTGATCCACATCTTGGTGCCGTTGAGGATGTAGCGATCGCCCTTCATCTCGGCCCGGAGCCGCATCGAGACCACGTCCGAGCCCGCGCCCGGCTCGCTCATGGCCAGGGCGCCGACATGGTCGCCGGAAATCAGCTTGGGCAGGTAACGCCGTTTCTGCTCGGCCGAGCCGTTGCGACTGATCTGATTGACGCAGAGGTTGGAATGGGCGCCATAGGACAGCCCGACCGCGGCCGAGCCCCGGCTCACCTCCTCCATCGCCACCACATGTTCCAGATAGCCCATGCCGGCGCCACCATATTCGGGGTCGACGGTGATGCCGAGCAGGCCCAAATCGCCGAATTTGCGCCACAGATCCGGCGGAAAGTCATTGCTCTCGTCGATCAGGGCGGCGCGCGGCGCGATCTCGTCGGCGGTGAAAGTCATCACCGAATCGCGCAGCATGTCGACGGTCTCGCCGAGGTCGAATTCGAGTCCGGGAAGCTGGTTGGGGATCATCGGCGCCAGCGGGTGGTCAGGAGATGGGGGAGGCCGGGACTCTCTCCCGACCCCGGCCTCCCCCATCAATCGGGAGGGCGAGGCAAGGGTGATCAATCGGTCGCGTCTTGGCCACCGCCGCTAATTGACCTCGAACAGGCCCGCCGCGCCCATGCCGCCGCCGATGCACATGGTCGCGACCACGTATTTGGCGCCGCGTTTCTTGCCTTCGATCAGGGCGTGGCCGACCATGCGCGAGCCGCTCATGCCATAGGGGTGGCCGATCGAGATCGAGCCACCGTCCACGTTCAGAGTCTCGTTGGAAATGCCGAGCTTGTCGCGGCAATAGAGCACCTGCACCGCGAACGCCTCGTTGAGTTCCCAAAGATCGATGTCGTCGATCTCGAGACCGTGGCGCTCGAGCAGGCGGGGCACCGCGAACACCGGGCCGATGCCCATTTCGTCGGGCTCGCAACCGGCGACGGCAAGGCCGCGATAGGTGCCGAGCGGCTCGAGCCCGCGCTTCTCGGCGAGCTTGGCGTCCATGACCACGCAGGCCGAGGCGGCGTCCGAAAGCTGGCTCGCGTTGCCGGCGGTGATGAAGGCTTCGGCGCCGCGCACCGGCTCCAGGTTGGCCAGGCCGTCCAGGGTCGTGCTCGGCCGGTTGCCTTCGTCCTTGTCCAGGGTCACCGCCTGCTCGGAAATCTCGCCGGTGGCCTTGTCGGCGACCAGCTTGATCGTGGGCAGGGGCACGATCTCATCGTCGAATCGGCCCGCCTGTTGAGCGGCGGCGGTGCGCATCTGGCTTTGCAGGCCATATTCGTCCTGCGCCTCGCGGCTGATGCCGTAGCGTTTGGCGACCACCTCGGCGGTGTCGATCATCGGCAAATAGAGTTCGGGCTTGTTCTCGTCCAGCCAGTCGTCGTGCAGGCGGTAATTGTTGTGATGGTCGTTCTGGACCAGGCTGATCGATTCGAGCCCGCCGGCGACCATCACCGGCACCCCGTCGACGCAGACCCGTTGGGCGGCCATGCTGATCGCCTGCAGGCCCGAGGAGCAGAACCGGTTGACGGTGACGCCCGCGGTGGTGACCGGCAGCCCGGCCCGGAGCGCGGCCTGGCGGGCGATGTTCTGACCGGTGGCGCCCTCGGGCATGGCGCAGCCCAGGATCACGTCCTCGACCTCGTCGGGCTCGACCTGGGCGCGGGCGACCGCGTTCTTGATCACATGGCCGCCGAGCACGGCGCCATGGGTGTTGTTGAACGCGCCGCGATAGGCCTTGCCGATCGGGGTGCGGGCGGTGGATACGACGACG
>CAJWQN010000253.1 GCA_913045505.1 uncultured Rhodospirillaceae bacterium
GGCAAGGTACAGGCGGTCAAGGGCGAGCCGGCGACCCTGGCCGCCGACGCGCTGGATGGTCTGCGGGCCTTGGTCGCCGCGTTCGACGACCCGGCGACACCCTACCGCGCCCAACCGGTGCCCGAAATGGCGCCGACCCATGGCGATTACCTGCATTTGGCGCGGGTTCGCGAGTGGTCCCTGACCGGCGGCGAGGACGGCGAATGAATTCGCTGGGCCAGCGGATCGATCCGGAGATCACCCAGCGCCAGGCCGCGGACCCCGATGTCTCGGCCTGGGTCGCCGCTTCGGCCGGAGCCGGCAAGACCAAGGTGCTCACCGATCGAATCCTCCGCCTGATGCTCGACGGCACGCCGCCCCAACATATCCTGTGCCTCACCTTCACCCGCGCCGCCGCCGCCGAGATGGCCAATCGTCTGCGCCGGCGGCTGGGTGTTTGGGCAACCGCGCCGGAGGCCGGTCTGGACGTCAACCTTGCTGCCCTGACCGGCCGCGACAGCGACCCGGAGACGCGGATCATGGCCCGCCGGCTGCTCGCGCGGGTGCTCGATTCGCCCGGCGGCATGCGGATTCAGACCATCCATGCGTTTTGCGAATCCCTGCTCGGGCGGTTCCCGATCGAGGCCGGGCTTTCGCCCCATTTCGAGGTCATGGACGAACGCACCGCCGCCGAGGTCATGGCCGAGGCCCAGGACGACGTTCTCCAGCGCGGCCGCGCCCCCGGCGAGCCGGAATTGGCGGCAGCGCTGGCCGAGGTCACCAGCCATGTCCACCAGGCCAAGTTTCCCGACCTGATCGCCGGTCTGGTCGGTGACCGCGCGCGGCTCGCGCGGTTGTTCGACCGGGCGGGCGGTTCCGAAGCGGTTGTCGGGACCCTGCGCTCGACATTGGGCCTCGGCGCCGAGGAGACACCGGACTCGGTGATCGCCGAGGCGTGCCGCGATGCCGCCTGCGATGTTCCGGCGTTGGTCGCCGCGAGCGGCGCGTTGCTGGGGGGCACCGAGGCGGAGAAGAGGCGTGGCCGGGTGATCGCCGAATGGCTCGAGGCCGCGACCGGTCGCGTCGCCCAGTTCGACGAATACATGCTCGCGTTTCTGACCCAGGACGGTGGGGCTCGCAAACACCTGATCACCGCCAAGACCGCGGTCGCGGCGCCGGCGGCGAGGGAGGCCCTGGAGCGGGAGGCGGCGCGGCTCGTGGCGGCGCTGGAACGGCGGAACAAGGCGATCGTCGCCCGGGCGTCGGCGGCCCTGCTGGCCTTGGGCCGGGCGCTGCTCGACGCCTACGAGACCCGCAAGCTGGCGCGGGCCAAGCTCGATTACGACGATCTGATCCTGCGCGCTCGCGATCTGCTGCGCCGGCCCGGCGTCGCGTCCTGGGTGCTCTACAAGCTCGACGGCGGGCTCGATCACATCCTGATCGACGAGGCTCAGGACACCAATC
Source organism: uncultured Rhodospirillaceae bacterium (assembly GCA_913045505.1). Lineage (GTDB taxonomy): Bacteria > Pseudomonadota > Alphaproteobacteria > UBA7887 > UBA7887 > CAJWQN01. Next base: position 1,444 of record CAJWQN010000253.1, read on the forward strand.
CAGAGCAATGGCAAGTGATCGAGGCGCTGGCCGAGGAATTCTTCGCCGGGGAAGGGGTGCGCGATGCCGCGCGCACCGTGTTCGCGGTCGGCGATGCCAAGCAGTCGATCTACAGCTTCCAACGGGCCGATCCGGAGGCGTTCGCCGCCATGCGGCAACATTTCGCCGACCGAGTTGGCGGCTCGGGGAACAAGTGGCGAAACGTCGACCTGGAGATGTCTTTTCGCTCGACACCGGAGGTGTTGCGGGCCGTCGACGGGGTGTTCGCCCAGGATCTGGCGCGGGACGGAGTGGCGTTCGACGACACCCCCATCCGCCACCTTCCATATCGCGACCAGGCGCCCGGGCTGGTCGAAATCTGGCCGCCGGTCCCGGCGCCGGTTCCGGAGACGTTGCCGCCGTGGCGGCTGCCGGTCGCGGAGGTCGGAGGCAAATCGGCGCGGTTGCGGCTCGCCGGCCGGGTCGCCGCCAAGATCAAGGCCTTGTGCGATGGCAGCCAGTGGCTGGAGACGGAAGACGAGGAGCGGCCCATTCGTCCCGGCGACATCATGGTTCTGGTCCGCCGCCGAGGCGGATTCGTTCACGAACTGGTGCGCGCGCTCAAGGACCGGGGCGTCGGGGTCGCCGGCGTCGATCGGATGGTGCTGACCGATCATATCGCGGTGATGGACCTGATGGCGCTGGGCCGGTTCCTGCTGATGCCAGAGGACGATCTGAGCCTGGCCGAGGTGCTGAAGAGCCCGCTCTGCGGCCTCGATGACGACGATCTGTTCGCGCTCGCCCATCGCCGTCCGGCGCCGTTGTGGCGGATGCTCGGGGATCGCCAGGACACCGTGCCCGGCTATGGCGCGGCGGCGACCCTGCTTGGCGCCCTGCTCGCCCGTGCCGACCAGGTGCCGCCTTACGAGCTCTATGCCGAGCTGCTCGATGCCCGTGGCGGCCGCCGCGCCCTGCTCGCCCGCCTGGGCCCGGACGCGGCCGAGCCGATCGACGAGTTTCTGGCCCAGGCCCTGGCCTATCAGCGCCGCCACGTCCCGACCCTGCAGGGTTTTCTGCATTGGCTCGAGGCCGGCGCGGTCGAGGTTCGCCGGGACATGGACCAAGGCGGCCACGACGCGGTGCGGGTCATGACCGTTCACGGCGCCAAGGGCCTGGAGGCGCCGATCGTGTTCCTGCCCGATACCATGCAGACGCCGACCCATGTGCCGCCATTGCTGTGGACCGAGGATGGCGGCTGCCTGCTGTGGCCACCCAAACGGGACCATGTCGATCCGGTCTGCGCCGGGTTGCGCGCGGCGGCGGTGGCGCGCCGCGACCGCGAGCACCGTCGGCTCCTCTACGTGGCCATGACCCGCGCCGCCGACCGCCTTTACGTCTGCGGCTGGCGGACCCGGCGCGAGGCCCCGGCCGATTGCTGGTACAATCTGATTGTCGGGTCGCTCCGGGACCGGGTCGAGGAGGTGTCGGATTCGGTGGTTGCCGATCGGCCCGTGCTGCGTATCGGGGCCCCGGCGTCGCCCGGTGGCTCCGCGATCGGAGATCCGAGCCCGGAACGGCTCGAAGGGCTGCCCTCATGGGCGCTGAAACGACCGGACCCGGAGCCCGATCCACCGACCCCGCTGGTGCCGTCGGCGCCGGGGGTGGCCGAGCCACAGTCCCGCTCGCCGCTGGGGGCCGAAAACCGCGACGCGGCGCGGCGCGGCCGTGCCGTACACCGGCTGCTTCAAATCCTGCCCGACCTCGCGCCCGCCCGCCGCGACGCGGCCTGCCGGCGGTTCCTCGCCCGTCCGGCGCTGGGTTTCGACCGTGCCATGAGCGCTGACATCACCCGAATCACTTTGGCGGTCCTGAATGATCCGGCCTTCGGGCCCGTGTTCGCGCCCGGCAGCCGCGCCGAGGTGTCGATCGCCGGAATCGTGCGCGGCGCGAGCGGCCAGCGGGTGCTGTCCGGGCGAATCGACCGCCTGGCGGTAACCGAGAACGAAGTGCTCGTGGTCGATTTCAAGACCGGTCGGGCGCCGCCCCCCGGCACTGGCGGCGCCCCGGCCGCCTATGTCCGGCAAATGGCCGCCTATCGCGCGGCACTCCGCCAAATCTACCCCACCCGGCCGATTCGCTGTGCGTTGTTGTGGACCGACCAGCCACGGCTCGATGAGCTGGCTTCAGCCGCCCTCGACGCCGCCATGCCTTGACCCGCTATTGCCCCGACCTTAAGTTTTTGTTCGAAACCGATCGGATATGACCCGGAAATTTGGCAACGGAAGGTTAGCCCTCATGGCCATGAATAAGGTGACCGATTCCTCGTTCGAGGTTGATGTGGTGGACGCGGAACTCCCGGTCTTGGTGGATTTCTGGGCCGAATGGTGCGGGCCGTGCAAGCAGATTGCCCCGGCGTTGGAAGAGATCGCGGTCGAGTTCGGCGACAGGATTTCGATCGCCAAGGTCAATATCGACGAAAATCCCGAGATTCCGACCCGATTCGGCGTCCGCGGCATTCCCACCCTGATGCTGTTCAAGAACGGCAAGGTCGCGGCGACCAAGGTCGGGGCGGCACCGAAGAGCAAGCTGGTCGAGTGGATCGACTCCTCGCTTTAGACCGCCCACAGGGCTCGAGAATTCGGCCAACCCCGCGGATTTCCGCGGGGTTTGGTTTTGTGGGGTCTCGGTCACGCGCGCATGAAGGAGCGACGGTGCCACGACCGGCCGCCCAAGGCGACCTTTGTCACGAGGCTTCAGCCCGGCCGGTTGCCCGAACCAAGCCGCTTGTCAGCGACCGGACCTATCGACAATTATCCGTGTGGAACCCTCCTCCACTGGTGTTTCGCGCCGTCGGGGCGCATTGCCAACAACCGACGTTCTCCGCCCGCGATGGCGCCGCCCGAGCCCAAGGACACGCCGCCTCGCGGCATCTGATACCAAATTGCGATGGGCAAGACTCATCGCAATTGGTAGTGCGTTCAGTCGCCACGCAGGCTTTCCTCGCATAAGCTCGGGCGCGCCGTCGCGCTTGCCAACCT
>CAJWQN010000254.1 GCA_913045505.1 uncultured Rhodospirillaceae bacterium
CGATCCGCTCATGGATTTGGGCGACCTCGTCACAGGACATGGCGGCCAGCAGGATAGCGGCGACCAGGAAGGCGCGGGCGCCCGCGATATTTTTTTGGCGGCCGATCTTGAAGCCTTGATAGGCGGCCAGTGCGCCAAGCAGGAGGATGACATTCGAGAGCCAGGTGGGAATCGCGTTCTCGTGGGTCAAATGCAATATATGGATAAAATCGGGCTTGGGAAAGTCAAGCAAATCCTCGGTAATATTGAATACAACAAAAAATACGATCGCGGACGCGATAATATGTATTTCCTTTAAGCTCATTTGGACCGTCCGCTCTCGAATTTCGGTTCGCTTCAACCTCCTTGCGTAGAAGTCTATAGCAGCCGGCCGTAGGGGTCCATATCCTGCGTCCGTGGAATTTTGCTCTAAAAAAAATTGCCGGGCGCGATGGCCCCAGCAAAACCTGCTCAAGCGTTGACCGACGGCGACCCGACGCTCACACCCACATTCCGTAGTTCAGTCTTTGTATCGGCGCCGGCCATCGCCGTCCGGCGGCGTCGTTCGTAGGAACCGCGACCAGCTAGATCTGGGCCGCCTTGCGCCGCCGCCGCGCCAAGCCCAAACCGACAAGACCGAGGCCCAGCAAGGCGAAACTCGCCGGCTCCGAGACCTGTGTGCCGACGAACTCCCCGCTCACCTTGCCGCTGCAGCCTTCGTTTTCGCTACTGCCGCTGCCGCTGGCGCCGGCGCTGCCACTACCGCTATGGCTGCTGCCGGAGCTGCCGGCACTGGCGCTGCCGCTGTGACTGTTGCTGCCGCTGCCGTGGGAGCTGCCGCTGCCGCCGGCGCTGCTGCTGCCGCTGGCGCTGCCGCTGCCGCCGGCGCTGCCGAAGCCGCCGCAATTCAGCCGCTGGATTCGGCCATTCACGCTGGTGCCGTTACGGAAATCGCTGAGAAAAGCATCGAGGGTCAGAAATTCCTCGTCCACCACAAGCGCGATCCGCTCGATCTGCGCCTTGTTGCCGGACGCGACCCCCTCGTTCGCTTTTCCGCCCTTGCAGTTTTGGCTGCCGGTACCGATACACAGATCCCGGGGTCCCCACTGATTTTTGATTCTGGTGTCTTTGTCACCGGTGAACAGACTCTCGAATCCGCCGACCGGCACCGTCGGCGCGAACGCCACGGTCAAGACATCGGCGGGCACATTGAACGTGAACGCGGTCAAGACCCCGTCCACGACGCTCTGGTTGTCGACGAATACGTCCAATGTGACGCTGGTACTGCCACCGCCGAACGAAAAATTGTCAAACTTGAAGAAGACGTCGATGTCGATCTGATCAGACACGCCGCAAATGCCTTGCCGGGATTCGCAGTTCGGGAGCACGTCGCTGTTCAGGTTCCAAATCAGCGCGCCGCCGAACTCAGACGGGACGGCCCGCGCTTCGCCCGATGATCCAAGCACCAGCACAGCCGCCGCCGCCGCGAGCAAAGCCTGCCTGACTCCGAATAAATATTTTACCATTGCCATTTCCAATACCTAAGTTAGCTCCAGCGTGGTCACCGGCCCGAGCCTCATCGCGGCTCCTTGCGGCCATCCGTGACAAACGCCTGCGGTCACAACGTACCCATGCAAAATCCGTGCTAAAACTTAAAACACGATATATAACAATGGCTTAGATAATATTGCCCTGAAATCGCTTTCGTCCCAGTGGGCAAAAGCGTAAAAAGTTCGGACAGTCCCAATCGACAACAAACTTCGTAGCGGCCAAATCCCCCGATTGCAAGGAAATTCATCAAGTCGAATCAATTGCTTACGATAGGAGGCGTCGGCGATCCTCAGTTGCAAGATTTTTTTACACTTTGGCGCCCGTTTGAACGCCTGCGATCAACGGTCCGGTCACGGACGGTTCTCCGCTCGAGGACGGGCATGTCTTGCGGTCGAACGCCGCGCCGCTTAGATTGAAGACCACAATGCTCGCCCGGAAAGGGCCTGCAAGAGATTGAATTGGCCGGCATTTTTTTGAATGGCGTCGTCCCCGTGCGCATGCCCGATCAGTGGCGGTCGGCATGTTGGGGAAGTGCCGGTGCCAAGCATCGGCCGGCTGCCGATGGTCGAGGGCTGTCCGCGTTTGATCCGAGGTGCGCATCCTTGAGCGCGCAATTGCTTCGCAGCTTTGTCACGAACCCGGTGCGCGACAGCCGCACCGGGACGCGGTCCCAACAGTTCGCCAAACTCGGGATGCTCGTCGGAGTCGTGACCGCTTTGACGTTGCTCCTGGCCGCGACGCGCACGCCGCTGGCCGACGGATGGTCGATGGATTTGGACGATCTGGTCGGGTCGGACATTGGCCGCGGAGACGGCACCTGGCTGCCCGAACCGGAACCGGACCGAGACCGCCCCGATTTCGAATCCGATCCCGAGGGGGTTTATGCGGGCGGCGCATCCGACGATGACGCCGGATTGGCATCCTCGTTTAGCGCGCTGACCGCGCCCGTCACGGCCGGCTCCCCGCCTGGAGGCGGCGGATTGGAGGACTCCGATACTCGCAGTCGCAGGCGCACCGCGGGCACCATCTTCATCACGCCGCCCTCTCAGGTCGCCGATTGCGAAGCCCCATCCTGTCCAAACGACAGCGAATCGGTCGATCAACCACCGCGGCGATTCGTATTCGACTTCAATTTGCCCAGCAGCCTCAAAATCGCCGACCAACTCGACCTCGAGCCGGGCCAAAGCGCCGATCAGTCGGATGGCCCCATTCGGTTCTACGGCGATACCGCCGGGACCCTTTAGGATTCGGCCCGCCGACCATGGACATGCGACCAGAGCGGAGCCGGCACACCGGGCCAAGTGATCAAGGATCGCCGGTCCGCAAACCATTGCAAGTCAACGCGGCGCGCCGGGCCGGCGCGATCGTTTGCGCCCTGATCGCGGCGCTGGTCATGGCGCCCCCCTTGGCGCGGGCGACCGAGGCCAGCCAAACCTCGGCGGATTACGAAGACGGGCTGGCCGCGTTCAACGGCAAGCATTACCGGACCGCGATCATTCATCTGAAGAATGCCCTGCAGGACAATCCCGAGAACATTCCGGCTCGGATTCTGATCGGTCGTTCCTATTTGCTGCGCGGCGACGCGGTGTCCGCCGAACAGGAATTGACCCGCGCCCGCAAGGCCGGCGCCGACGACGCGCTCACGATTATCTCCCTGGCCGATGCCTATTATCTCCAACGGAAATTCGCCGAACTTCTGAAAAACATCAAAGGCGGCCGACGGGCGCCGAGAGTCGAAGCCGCCATAATGCTGCGCCGGGGACTGGCCTATGTCGAGGTCGGCAAGCTGGACCGCGCGGAAGCGGCGCTGACCGAAGTGATCGGATTGCGCCCGGACAGCCCGGCGCCGATGCTGGGTCTGGCGAAGGTGCGTATGATCCAGGGAGATTTCGAGGCCGCGGCGGCTTCGGCCGACGATGCCATTGCGCTCGCCCCGGGAAATGTTCGCGGCTGGTACTTGATGGGCGAAATTCACCGCCGCCAACGCGCGCTTGAAGATGCCGTGCGGAGCTACGGCCAGGCAATCAAGATTCGGCCCGGTCACCTGCCCAGCCGGCTCGGCCGGGCGGCGACTCTGATCGACCTGGGAAGACATGATCGGGCATCGCGCGACATCGAAGTGGCGCGTTCCTTGGCCCGCGGCGATCCGACCGCCGGGTATTTGTATGCCCTGGTCAAGGCCCGGGACGGCGACGAGCGCGCCGCACTCAAAGCGCTGAGCGACGCCGAGTTCACCATTCGCAACTACGAGCCCGACTTCGTGGCCACCCATCCGCCGACGATCATCCTGGCCGGCCTCATCGCCTATGCCCAGCAGAATTTCGACGATGCCCGAAGCTTTGCCACGCAATATGTCGCCAAGGAACCCAACAACCCGGGTGGCCGCAAATTTCTCGGCACGTTGCTGCTGAGAATCGGCCAACCAGCCGAGGCGATCGAAGCCCTGGAACCGGCACTGGAGGTTACCGCCGAGGACCCGCGATTGCTGGCCTTGCTCGGCACCGCGCTCCTCCAAAACGGAAACAGCACGGGCGCGGAGACGATGCTGTCCAAGGCGGCCGAACTTGCTCCAGATGTCGCCTGGATTCGCGCCCAACATGCCCGCAGCCAGATCGCCTCCGGGCATAGCGGGCAAGCGGTGGGCGATCTGGAACTCGCATTGTCCCTGGACCCTGGCGACGACCAACTCACGCTTTTGCTGGCTCTGGTCCAGCTCGAGCGCGGCCGCTACGACGACGCCCTGGCGATCGCCGAAACCATGATCGCGGCCCAACCGAACGACCCGTTTCCCCACGACATCGCCGGCGCCGCGCTGATCGGCGGGGGTGACTCGGACAAAGCCCGGTCCGAATTTCGCAAGGCGATCGAGATCGACCGCCAGTATTATCGCGCCCA
>CAJWQN010000255.1 GCA_913045505.1 uncultured Rhodospirillaceae bacterium
GCCACCGCGCCAGGTCGATGCCTTCGACGCCAAGGCCGACGCGATCGCGGTGCTCGACGCGCTGGCCGCGCCGACGGCCCGGCTCACGGTGACCGCCGACGCCCCGGATTGGTATCACCCGGGCCGCTCCGGCGTGATCCGGCTGGGTCCGAAGAACGCCCTTGCCCGGTTTGGCGAGATTCACCCCGCCGTGCTCGGCGACATGGATCTGGCCGGCCCCGTGGTCGGCTTTGAAATCGCGCTCGATAATTTGCCCAAGCCGAAGCCCAAGGCGACCAAGGCGCGGGCCGTGGCCAAGCTTTCCGATTTTCCCGCCGTCGAACGGGATTTCGCGTTTCTGGTCGCTGGCGAGGTGACCGCCGAAAAGCTGCTCGGCGCGGTCCGAAGCCTGGACGGCAAGGCCCCTCACAAGGTCGCGTTCAAGGCCGTCTCGTTGTTCGACGTCTACACCGGCCAGGGCGTGCCCCAAGGCATGAAATCGATGGCGATCTCGGTCGTCCTGCAACCGTTCGAGAATACCCTCACCGACGCCGATATTCAGCGGATCAGCGACGCCATCATCGCCCAGGTGGCCAAATCCACCGGCGCCACCTTGCGCACCTGATCCGGCCATGGCGGCGGCAACGACCTGCTCATGACCGACATCGGCCGGATTCGCAATTTTTCGATCATCGCCCATATCGATCACGGCAAGTCGACCCTGGCCGATCGCCTGATCCAGATGTGCGGCGGGCTGACCGAGCGCGAGATGAAGGCGCAGGTGCTCGACACCATGGAGCTCGAACGCGAGCGCGGCATCACCATCAAGGCCCAGGCCGTGCGCCTGACCTATAGAGCCGACGATGGCGAGACCTATGTCCTGAACCTGATCGACACCCCGGGCCATGTGGACTTTTCCTACGAGGTCAGCCGCAGCCTGGCGGCTTGCGAGGGCTCGTTGCTGGTGGTCGACGCCAGCCAGGGTGTCGAGGCCCAAACCCTGGCCAACGCCTATCTCGCCATCGAAGCCGATCACGAGATCGTGCCGGTGCTCAACAAGATCGACCTGGCCGCGGCGGAGCCCGGCCGTATCCGAGGCCAGATCGAGGACGTGATCGGCCTCGACGCATCCGACGCCCTGGAAATATCCGCCAAGACCGGCCTGGGCATGCACGGGGTGCTGGAGGCCCTGGTGACCCGGCTGCCGCCGCCCGAGGGCGATGCCGACGCGCCACTCAAGGCGTTGCTGGTCGATTCCTGGTACGACCCCTATCTGGGGGTGATGATTCTGGTCCGGGTCCACGACGGGGTGCTGGCCAAGGGCATGAAAATCCGCTTCATGGGCGCGGGCACCAGCCACCAGGTCGAGCGGGTCGGTGTGTTCACCCCCAAGGGCATGCCCGTGGAGACCCTGGGTCCGGGCGAGGTCGGCTTTCTGACCGCGGCGATCAAGACCGTGGCCGATACCCGTGTCGGCGACACCATCGCCGAGGACCGCCGGCCGCCGGGAGAGGTGCTGCCCGGCTTCAAGCCCAGCGTCCCGGTGGTGTTCTGTGGCCTTTACCCCTCGGATTCGGCCGATTACGAGCACCTTCGGGACAGCCTAGCCAAACTGCGCCTGAACGATTCCAGCTTCCAGTTCGAGCCCGAGACCTCGGCCGCGCTCGGACTCGGCTTCCGCTGCGGGTTCCTCGGCCTGTTGCACCTGGAGATCATCCAGGAACGGCTCGAGCGCGAGTTCGACCTCGACCTGGTGACGACGGCGCCGAGTGTCATCTACGAGGTGCATCTGACCAACGGTGAAACCTGGGAACTGCACAATCCGGCCGACCTGCCCGACCCGGTCCGGATCACGGGCATCGAGGAGCCATGGATCCGGGCGACGATCATGGTGCCGGACCAATATCTCGGCGCCGTGCTCGAACTCTGCATCGCCCGGCGCGGCCGCCAGATCGATCTGACCTATGTCGGCGATCGGGCGATGGTGGTCTATCGGTTGCCCCTGAACGAAGTGGTGTTCGACTTCTATGACCGGCTCAAATCGGCGAGCCGGGGCTATGCCAGCTTCGATTACGAACTGGATGGCCACGAGGCCGGCGATCTGGTCAAGGTGTCGATGCTGGTCAACGGCGAGCCGGTCGACAGCCTGGCCTTCATCGCCCATCGCGACAAGGCCGAATCCCGGGGCCGCGGCCTGTGCGAACGGCTTAAACACCTGATTCCGCGCCAATTGTTCAAGATCGCGATTCAGGCCGCGATCGGCGCCAAGATCATCGCCCGGGAGACCGTCAGCGCGCTCAGGAAGGACGTTACCGCCAAGTGCTATGGCGGCGACGTGACCCGCAAGCGGAAATTGCTGGAGAAGCAAAAGGCCGGCAAGAAGCGCATGCGCCAAGTCGGCAATGTCGAAATTCCCCAGGAAGCGTTCTTGGCCGCGCTCAAGATCGACGCCGGCTGAGGGACCCCGAAGTCGATCAATGAAAACGCCGACGGGTGCGGTGGCGGCGGAACGTTCGGGCCGCGAGTATCGTGCCCGAGACCGCCAGGGACAGAACCGCCGCCGTCAACCAAAACGAGGCGTTGAGCGCGGGCAGGACGTAGTCGAAATAAAGCGTCGGATCCTCGGGGTCGGGATCGAGCCGCTGCTCGACCAATCCCTGCAGACCGACCAGACTGTTGGCGTCGATCCTTGCCCAGACCTCGGCGATCGAGATGCCGCCGGACCCGAAATGAACTCCAATCGCCGCGGCCGCGGCGACCACCAACCCCCATGCTATGACCCGGCCCGTCACGGCGGCCTCCTCGCGTGCGCGCGGCCTGCCGGGCGGACCGACGGCGGCGCTCATCCCCCGCACCAAGGTCGAGCTTACTCTAGACGCCGCGCTTGGCAACAGTCCGTTGCGCCGGCCGGTCGCGCCGGCCCATCACGCTGGCCCCTTGCGCCGGTCCATCACGCCGGCCCATTGCGCCGGCTTGTCAGGGCGCCGGCCATGCTGTAGTTCGACCACTCGTGGCCCGGAGGGATGGCCGAGCGGCTTAAGGCGCACGCCTGGAAAGCGTGTTCACCGAAAGGTGTCGGGGGTTCGAATCCCCCTCCCTCCGCCATCTATTTCTCGCAAAATACTGTTTTGAATATTGTATTTCTGTCCATCGTCTATTAGGCCCACACTTGGTCCCACGTTGCGAATGTGTTTTGGGCTTTTCCGTAACGCCCCATACCCCTAATACCAAATTGCGATGGGCAAGACTCATCGCAATTCGTAGTGCGTTCAGTCGCCACGCAGGCTTTCCTCGCATAAGCTCGGGCGCGCCGTCGCGCTTGCCAACCGGCAATGAGTTTCACTCAATGCCGATTGGTATACCGGTCGCCGCCACTCGCGATGCCGTCGCCCGGATGATCGGTCGCGAGGAGCCCGCCACGTCCGCGCTCAGGATCGCCACCAATCCGCGTTTGGCTCGGCCATGGTCGCCCTTTACCCGCCATAATGTGAAAATGCTACACTGCGTTCGAGGCGAGCGAGATTGATGGATATGTCCTGCCCGATCTAACCGAGATTGATCTCGAAAAGCTCGGCGTGCGTCACTTATCCCGGCCGAGCGGCGATACCCCGGGGGATGATCGCGAAGAAGATCGTCGGGATGCTTGGGCGGCAACCGGATGGGAATGGGGTCGGCCGATGGTTCAGATAGTCGCGAAACATGACGGCCCGGTCATGATCGCCACCATCACCAACCCGCCGGACGGTTACATGGACGCCGGCACCGAAGGTGAACTGGCCGCCTTGCTCGACCTGGTCGAGGAAGATCGGGACATCCGCGCGGTCGTTTTCACGGGTGGGATGGCGGACGTGTTCATCCGGCACTACGACGTCGGTGTCCTCGAGGAACTGTCGCGCGGCATGGCGGGACGGGGCATGACGTTCGACACCTCTCGATCGGTCCCGGAATCGCCTTATCACCTGTGCCTGCGCCGGATCGCATCGATGCCCAAGGCGTTCGTCGCGGCCATCAACGGCACCGCCATGGGCGGCGGTTTCGAACTGGCGCTGGCTTGCGATATCCGGGTCGCCAAGGACGGTCCCTATTGGCTCGGCTTGCCGGAGATCAATATCGGTTTGTTGCCGGGCGCCGGCGGCACCCAACGCTTGCCGCGCCTGATCGGCGAGGGGCGGGCGCTGGAGATGATGCTGCGCGGCCGGACGTTGCGCCCGCGCGAGGCCGCCGAATGGGGCCTGGTCTCCGCCTGTGTCGATGGCGATGTCGTGGCGGTCGCCTCGGCCATCGCCCATGAAGTGGCCAGGAAGCCGGCCAGGGCTCTCGCCAACATCAAGCGATTGGTCCGCGGTTCGACCAGCCGGCCGCTCAGCG
>CAJWQN010000256.1 GCA_913045505.1 uncultured Rhodospirillaceae bacterium
GTCCGGACCGGGATGTTCTGCAGATTGGGATCGGTCGAGGCCAGGCGGCCGGTGGCGGCGCCGGCCATGGCATAAGATGTGTGGACACGGCCGGTATCGGGATTGATCTGCGCGACCAGGGTATCGCTATAGGTGCTCTTGAGCTTGGCGAGTTGGCGCCAATCGAGCACCCGCGCCGGCAGATCATGGCCCAATGCGGCGAGGTCTTCGAGAATGTCGGCGCCAGTCGCGTAGGCGCCCGTTTTGCCCTTCTTGCCGCCGGGCAGGCTCATCTCGTCGAACAGCACCTCGCCCAACTGCTTGGGCGAGGAGACCGCGAACGGGCGGCCGGCGAGCCCGTGAATCTCCGCTTCCAGCGCCGCCATGCGTTCGCCGAAATCCTGGGACAGCCGGGCCAGCGCGGCCCGATCGACGGTGATCCCGGCCCGCTCCATCGCCACCAGGACCGGCGCCAGCGGCCGTTCCAGGGTCTCGTAAACGGTGACCATATGCTCCGCCAGCAGGCGCGGCTTCAAGACCCCGTCCAAGCGCAGAGTGATATCGGCGTCCTCGGCGGCGTAATCGCGCGCCCGCTCCAGCGCCACCCGGTCGAAAGTGATCTGGGCGCGGCCGGAGCCGACCACTTCCTTGTAGGAGATCGGCTTGATGTCGAGATGCTTTTGCGCCAGATCGTCCATGCCGTGGCCGCGGCCACCGGCGTCGAGCACGAACGACATCAGCATGGTGTCGTCGATCGGCGCGATTCGGAGATCGTAGGGCGGGCGGGCCAGCACCAGCATGTCGTATTTGAGGTTCTGGCCGACCTTGAGCACCGAGGGGTCGGCGAGCATCGGGGCGAGCACCGCCAGCGCTTCCGCCAAGGGAATCTGTTCCGGGGCGCTTTCCAGCAAGCCCCCCTCGGCCGGGCTGTGGCCAAAGGGCACGTAGCAGGCCCGGCCCGGCTCGATCGCCAGCGAGAAGCCGACCAGGTCCGCGCGCATGGCGTCCAGCGAGGTGGTCTCGGTATCGAACGCGACCTTGCCCGCGGCCCTCGCGTCATCGACCCAGACCCGCAGCTCCGCAATCGTCTGAACCAGAACGTATTCGGTGGTCGCGGGCGCCGGCGCCGGCGCCGCCGCGGCCGGCGCGGTCGGCTCCAGCCCCGCCTCCGCCTCGACGCGGGCGAGCAGCGACTTGAATTCCTGAGCGAGGAGGAACCCCCTGAGCACGGCATGATCCGGCGCCGCTGGCCCGAACGATTCCAGCGGCTCGGCCACCGGCACGTCATTCTTCAGACGCACCAGATCGCGGCTGAGGCGCGCCTGATCGGCATGGTCGAGCAAATTCTGGCGGCGCTTGGGCTGGGTGATCTCGCCGGCACGGGCGAGCAGGGCATCGAGATCGCCATAGTCGTTGATCAATTGGGCCGCGGTCTTGATCCCGATGCCGGGGACACCGGGCACGTTGTCCACCGAATCGCCGGCCAGAGCCTGAACGTCGACCACTTTCCCGGGCGGCACACCGAATTTGGCCGCCACCTGGTCTGGACCGATCGGGGCCATGGTCTTGGGATCGACCATATCGACGCCGTCGCCCACCAATTGCATCAGGTCCTTGTCGCTGGAGACGATCGTGACCCGGTCGCCTCGCGCGGTCGCCTGGCGGGCATAGGTGGCGATCAGGTCGTCGGCCTCGTAGCCCGCCATCTCGACGCTGGGCAGACCGAAGGCGCGGGTCGCCTCGCGAATCAGCGAAAACTGGGGAATCAACTCTTCCGGCGGCGCCTCGCGATTGGCCTTGTAGTCGGGGTAGATATCGTTGCGAAACGTCGCCCGGGCCGTGTCGAACAGCACCACCAGCGCATCGCAGTCGGACTCCCGCTCCAGCTTGTGGATCATGTTGCAATAGCCGAGCACCGCGTTGACCGGCGTACCGTCGCTCCGGGTCAACGGCGGCAGCGAGTAGAACGCGCGAAAAATGAAGCCCGAACCATCGACCAGATAAACGTGGCGCGGCGCCACGGTGTCCCGCGAATCGTTCATCCGTTCGGCCGCCAGCCCCGCCTGTGATCCTCCCGCGACCATGCCCGATGGAAGCCGAGCTGTCGAGTTTCCGGCCGCGGCCAAATCACGGCGATCGCGCCAGCCAAGGACCGAGTGCGGTGCTCCCGAAGCCCGCGAAGGCGTTCGGGGGGACGCCAGACCTGGACCTGATCGCCTCGACAGCGAATGCGCACCGTCAGATAGGCGTGTCAAGGCTGCCCGAAGGGCACCACGCTTCCCGCGGCATGGCCTTGGCCCCTATCTCACGGTGCCACCAGTTGATCGAGACGATTAGGGCGGATCGCGGGACTCCGATGGGGCCGGGTTGGAGCTTGCGACCCAGGACCATCGCGAGGACGCCCGTGCCGCTGTATCGTGGCGCCGATCATGGCCAATACTCAGCCCCCCACGGTTGACCCGATCGCACCTGGGATGTTGCCGATCCCGCCGGCGGTCCGCCTGGCGCTGTTCTACGGCGCGGTGTTCCTGGTCGTCGGCATCTACATGCCGTTCTGGCCGGTTTGGCTGAGCAGCAAGGGGCTCGGCGCCTCGGAAATCGGCCTGCTGCTGGCGATCACCACATGGACCAAAGTGGTGGCGAGCCCGGCGGTGGCCCAGATCGCCGACCGCCTGGGCCGGCGCCGGCCGGTGATGGTGGGTCTCGCCCTGTGCACGGTGGCGAGCTGGAGCCTCTACACCCTCGCCGACGGCTTTTGGGCGATGGTGCCGGTGGCGGTGCTGCTCGGTGCTTCCTTCCCGCCGATGATGCCGATCGGCGAGAACACGACCATGCTCATCGCCCAGGCGCGCGGCCTCGACTACGGGCGCATTCGGCTGTGGGGCTCGCTCAGCTTCATCGCCGCGGCCTGGGGCGGCGGCCATTGGCTGGCTGGACGCCCCGACGGAATGATCGCCGGGCTGATTCTGGGCGGAAGCCTGGCCCTGGTCGGCGCCTGCCTGGTGCTGCCCGATCTCCGGACGCCGCCGGCGCCCGCCCGCCGCCGCTCGGGCCCGCTCCGCCTGCTGCTGCGCCAGCCCCTGTTCCTGCTGTTCCTGGCCGCCGCCAGCCTGATCCAATCCAGCCACGCCGTACTCTACGGCTTCGGCACCCTTCATTGGCGGAGCGCCGGGCTGGCCGACGGGACCATCGGCCTGTTATGGGCGGAAGGGGTGATCGCCGAGATCGCCCTGTTCGCGTTCAGCGGCCGGATCTTGAGCCGCTTCGGGGTCGCGCCACTGATGATCGCCGCCGCCGGCGCCGGCGTGGTGCGCTGGACCCTGACCGGACTGACCACCGGTCTCGGCGTCCTCGCCCTGCTCCAACTGCTCCACGCATTGACCTTCGGCGCGACCCACCTGGCGGCCATGCATTTCATCCAGCGGGCCGCGCCCGAGGGCGCGTCGGCGACCGCCCAGGGACTCTATTCGGCGATCGCCGCCGGCGCGGTTCTGGCGCTGGTGATGACCGCTTCGGGCCAGCTCTATGCCGATTTCGGCGGGCGCGCGTTCTACGCCATGGCCGTGCTCGCCGGGCTAGGCGGGCTGGCGGCGGCCGTTCTCGCCGGGCGCTGGGACGGGCGCCGGCTTGACCGCTAGGACTCCGCCGATCCTACCGCGGCGCCGGAGGAACGGACGAAGCTCCGGCCGCAATAGGGACAATCGATCCGCCCGTCATCGCCCAGATTGAGGTAGACTCGCGGATGGCCCAGCGGCCCGCCGCCGCCGTCGCAGGTGGCCGTATCGCCGGTGACGGATGAGGTTTCGGTCTGGTCCATGGGCCAAATCTCCGGCCGGCCCCCTTGTCCGCGAAGGACATTGACCGACCCACCGGCCGAATGATACCCGTCGCCGCCGCCCGTGCAACCCTAGCCCAAATCGCCCTGCCCCAAACCACCA
The DNA here is from genome assembly GCA_913045505.1 of uncultured Rhodospirillaceae bacterium. Classification (GTDB taxonomy): domain Bacteria; phylum Pseudomonadota; class Alphaproteobacteria; order UBA7887; family UBA7887; genus CAJWQN01. The sequence goes on from CAJWQN010000256.1 coordinate 3,918, forward strand.
CCGCCCAATGCTTCAGCCCGCCGCCGAACCGACCCACGCGATCCGCGCCACGGGTTTGCGCAAAATCTATCGCGGCGGTGGCTCCGAGGCGGCCGAGGCGCTCAAGGGCATCGACCTGGCGATTCCGCTGGGCTCGATTTTCGGCCTGCTGGGTCCCAACGGCGCCGGCAAATCGACCTTCATCAACATTCTCGCCAGCCTGGTCACCAAGACCGCCGGCCGGGTCGAAATTTGGGGCCACGATATCGACCGCGAACGCCGTCTGGCCAGCGCCGCGATCGGGATCGTGCCCCAGGAACTGGTCATCGACCCGTTCTTCACCCCGCGCGAGACCCTGGACATCCAGGCCGGCTATTACGGCG
>CAJWQN010000257.1 GCA_913045505.1 uncultured Rhodospirillaceae bacterium
GCGTCCTCGTCGATACGAACGCCCTGGAACAGGGCGCGTGCTTGTTCGAGCTGGGCGGCCTCGATCTCGAATCCGCCGTCGGCGAACAACGATCCCATCAGCCTGGCGACGGCCGCGCCGTCGCGGCCGCAGAGATCGAACAACAAGCGCTCGAAATTGCTGGCGACCTGGATATCCATGCTCGGCGACAGAGTCGGTGACACCGCGGCAGTCCGGTATTGGCCGGTGCTCAGCAGGCGCGCCAAGATATCGTTGCGGTTCGTGGCCACTCTCAGTTGGCGCACCGGCAGGCCCATGCGCGAGGCGACATAGCCGGCGTAGACATCGCCGAAATTTCCGGTCGGTACCGAGAACGCGATCTCGCGCTCCGGCGCGCCCAGATTGGCGGCGGCGGTCAGATAATAGACCGTCTGGGCCATGATCCGCGCCCAGTTGATCGAATTGACCGCGGCCAGGCGCATCTCGGCACGAAACGATGTGTCGTTGAACATCGCCTTGACCAGATACTGGCAGTGGTCGAACGTGCCTTCGATCGCGATGTTGTGAACGTTGGCGGCCGCGACCGTGGTCATCTGACGGCGCTGGACCTCCGAGACTCGCCCTTTCGGGTGGAGAATGAAAATGTCGATATTGTCACGATCCATGCAGGCATGGATCGCCGCCGAGCCGGTGTCGCCGGAGGTCGCGCCGATCACGGTGGCGTGCTCGCCACGCGCGGCGAGGCCGTGGTCGAACAGCCGCCCCAGCAATTGAAGGGCGATGTCCTTGAATGCCAGGGTCGGCCCGTGAAACAGCTCGAGCAGCCACAGGTTGTCGTCGATTTGGACCAAGGGCGCGGTCGCCGGATGGTCGAAGCCGGCGTAAGCATCGGCGACCATGGCGGCGAAGGTCTCGGGCGGGACGGCGCCACCCAGAAACGGCGTCAAGACCCGGACCGCGGCCTCGGCATAATCGCACCCGGCCAGATCGGCGATCGCCCTCGCCCCGAGCGCGGGCCATTGGGCGGGAAGGTAGAGCCCGCCATCGGGCGCGAGGCCGGCGAGCAATATCTGATCGAAACCGGCGGTGGGGGCCTGGCCCCGGCTGCTCACATAGTTCACGAGATGGGTGCTCACGGAAAGGTTGGCCTGCGGGTAGCCCAACCGGTTGCGCGGGTCAAGAGCCGGACGCTTGTTTATACTGTCGGCGCGCGGCAATGGGGGTGGCAACGGACATGGCGTGGGATCCCGCACAGTACTTGGCGTTCGACGCGCCGCGGCTCGAGCCCGCGATCGATCTTCTGAATCGGATTCACCTGGACGCCCCAGAGATCATTTACGATCTTGGCTGCGGTCCCGGCACTGTGACCCGGATGCTTCGCGAGCGGTGGCCCGAGGCCAGGGTGACCGGCCTCGACAACTCGCCCGAGATGCTGGCCCAGGCGCCCAGGAATTGCCCCGGCGCGATTTGGTGGGAAGCCGATATCGCCACTTGGGAACCCAGCGGGCCCGCCGATCTGATTTATTCCAACGCCGCCCTGCAATGGCTGAGCGACCACGAGACCTTGTTTCCGCGGCTGCTTGGCGCACTCGCCCCAGGCGGCGTGCTGGCGGTGCAGATGCCGCGCAACCATCAATCGCCCAGCTGGACGCTGATCGCCGAAACCGCCCAGGACGGCCCCTGGGCGGAGCGCCTCCGCCCCCTGGTTCGGCGATCGCCGGTCGGCGTGACCGCCTATTACTACGACCTGCTGGCGGCCCATACCTCGGCGTTGTCGATCTGGGAGACCGAGTATCTCCATGTGCTCGAAGGCGACAATCCGGTGGTCGCCTGGACTCGGAGCACGGCGTTGCGGCCGTTGCTCGATGCCCTCGACGGCGAACAAGCCCCTGCCTTCGAGGCCGCTTATGCCGAGCGTATCCGGGCCGCCTATCCGCCGCGGGCGGACGGGCGGACCCTGTTTCCATTCCGCCGGTTGTTCATCACCGCGGTTGTCTGATAAACCAGCGCCCGGAGAGATCGGGGATTGGGGACTTTCCATGCCGAAGCCATCGAAGATATTGGCGTTCGCCGGCAGCACGCGGACCGCGTCGTTCAACAAACAGTTGGTCCGGATCGCCGCCCAAGGTGCCAAGGCCGCCGGCGCCGAGGTCACGCGCATCGACCTTCGCGACTATCCGATGCCGCTTTACGACGGCGATCTGGAGGCCGCGGACGGCCCCCCGGATTCGGCGCGTGCGTTGAAGGTGCTGATGGTGGGCCATGACGGTTTTCTGATCGCCTCGCCCGAATACAACTCGGGCTTTTCGGCTGTCCTCAAGAACGCCATCGACTGGGTGTCGCGTCCCACGCCGGGCGAGCTGCCCTTGATCGCGTTCAAGGGCAAGGTCGCCGGGCTGCTCAGCGCATCGCCGGGCCGGCTCGGCGGCGTGCGCGGCCTGGTTCATCTGCGGCTCGTGCTCGGCACGATCGGGGTCCTGGTGATTCCGGACCAGGTCGCGGTGGCGGATGCGGGCAAAGCCTTTGCCGAAGACGGCAACCTGCTCGACGAATCCCGCCAGGCCGCCGTCATCGGGATCGGCGAAAAAGTGGTCCGACTCGTGGCGACCGCCTCGGATTGACCGCCGCCATCGGAACGACGTGAGTCTGTTGCTCCCGACTCTGGCCGAGGCCATCGGGCTCGGCGGTGTCGGGCGGGCGCTCGGCGATCGCAATTACCGCATCTACGTGCTCGGCAACCTGTTCTCCGTCGTGGGCTCCTGGGTGCAACGGGTGGCGGTCGGCTGGCTGACCTGGGAACTCACCGAATCCGGCGTATGGCTGGGCGTGATCGCGTTCGCGGATCTGCTGCCGACCGTGGTTATCGGCCCCTTCGCCGGTGCCTTCGCCGACCGGTTCGATCGCCTGCGCCTGCTCATGATCGCCCAATCGCTGGCCTTTCTTCAGGCGCTGTTGCTGTGCGGCCTCACGGCGATGGGCTGGATCACGATCGAACTGCTGCTCGGCCTCACGCTCTATCTGGGCTTGGTGCTGGGCTTCAGCCAGCCCGTGCGCCTGGCCTTGATCCCTAGCCTGGTCCGGCGCGAGAACCTGTCGGCGGCGATCGCGTTCAACTCGATCCTGTTCAACGGTGCCCGGTTCGTCGGTCCGGCCCTGGCCGGGGTGGTCATCGTCTGGGGTGGCGTCGCGCCGGCGTTCGCGATCAACGCCTTGACCTTCGTCGCCTTGTTGCTGGCGCTGTCGCGGGTGCGCGTCGAAACCCCGACCGTGGTCGGCCTCCATCCGGGCGGCATCCTGGCCGGCATCGCCGAGGGCTTGGGTTACGCGCTGCGCCATCCGGGTATCGCGCCGGCGCTGTTGCTGCTGGCGGCGACGGCGCTCCTGGCACGGCCGTTCGCCGAATTGCTGCCGGGCTTCGCCGCCGACGTGTTCGACCGGGGAGTCGACGGCCTGGCCTGGTTGACCTCGGCGACCGGACTCGGCGCCATGGCCGGCGGCATGTGGTTGGCGGGGCGCCGGACGGTGGCCGGCCTGACCCGCGCCATGGTCGCCCATATCGGGGTGCTGGTGGTCGCGCTGCTGGTGTTTTCGGCGACCAGGAACTTCGGGGTGGCCGTCGCCGCTCTCATCGCCGCCGGTTTCGCGATGGTGGTGTGCGCGGTCGGTATTCAGACCCTGATGCAGGTCGCGGTCGATGGCGCGATGCGCGGGCGGGTGCTCAGCCTCTACGGGCTTGTGCTGCGGGTCGGGATGGCGCTGGGCGCCTTGATGATGGGCCTCGCCTCGGCCGGCTTCGGCCTGCGCCTGCCGGTGGCGGTGGGCGCCGCATTGTGCGCGATCGCGGGATTGTGGGCGGTCCGCCGGCTCGGCCGACTCACCGCCGCGCTGGAATCGGACGCCGCGACCCCGAGCGGCTAGAGCGTCTTCCGAGCAAGATGATTCGGGCCGAGCATTTTCGAGATTGGCAAATCTCGAAAAGCGCGATTTTTCGTTAAGGGGACATTGTACTTTTATGCTCTTGCCGAGAGCAGAAGAATCAGGAAGGAGCCTTATGATCGATGAAAGGCGGAACAACATTAGGGTCCGTCCAAGAAATGTTCCTAAAGAAGTACAATGATCCCACTTCCAATGACCCCACTTCACAAGGTATGTTTCCCAATAAGTACAACGACCCCATTTCAATGACAATAAGTGGCAGATTCAGGTCGGAAGTGCACCACGGGGGGCATTCATGAG
>CAJWQN010000258.1 GCA_913045505.1 uncultured Rhodospirillaceae bacterium
CCGGCCACCGGCCACCGGGATCGCCGCCACCCAAAACATGCCATGCCTCATAACGCGCGATTCCTTCGCCGGGTTTCGTTTGCGAGTTATAATGCGTCGTGGCGGCGCTTGCCATCGGCGGCGCCCAAGCCAATATGGCGATATTCGAGGATGGCGAGTCATCCCCGGGGGTGTTTCAATTATGAGATTTTCGACCACAATTGTTGCCGCCGCTCTTGCCCTGGCAATCGCCGGCACCGCCCCGGCGGCTGCGGACGGCACGATCAACGCCGAGATTCTCAACTTCTCCGAGATGGATCGCTGGGTGACGGTGACCGACATGGTCTGCGGTACGGAGCTGTTCAAGGAAAAGATGGGTGCCCAGGCCCGCGCGCCGGTTGAACTCCGCGCCGGCGAAGATGGCAAAGGCAAGGTGCGGCTTTACGTCCGGGTCGGTTGCTCCAAGAACTGGACCTTCGACAAGGTCGGCATCGAGAACGGCGCGACGGTGCAGTTCTGACCCCCCACCGGCGGTCCGCGCGGCCGCCGGGCGGAGATCGCCGCGTGTCCGGCTACGCATCGCGGCTGACGTGGTCGGTGCTCGGCTGCGCGGTGATCATGGGCGGCGGCGCGCGGCCGGCCTGGGCCCATGGCTTCGCCGCCCGCTACGATCTGCCGATTCCGCTCTCCCTTTATCTGCTCGGCGCGGCGGCGGCCGTGGCGGCGTCGTTCCTGGTCACGGTCCTGGCCGGCCGCGGAGCGCCCGGCGGCGGCGATCGCGGCCCGGATCTGTTGCGCCTGGCGCCGTTCCGATGGCTGGCCTCGGGTGTCGTGGCGTTCGCCCTCAGGCTGATCGGGGTCGCGATTCTGACGCTGATCATCGTCGCCGGCTTCATCGGCGATCAGAGCCCGATCAAGAACATCGCCCCGGTCACGGTCTGGGTGTTGTGGTGGGTGGGGCTGGCCTACATCTCGGTGCTTGTCGGCAACTTCTGGGCGGCGCTCAATCCTTGGCACAGCCTGTACGACTGGGCCCGACGCCTGTGCGGAGTCCGCCGCCGCCCGGCGCCCTATCCCCAATCCCTCGGGGTCTGGCCGGCGGTGGCGCTGTTCGCCGCCTTCGCCTGGATCGAACTGATCTGGTCTGGCGCCGAGCGGCCCTTGAACCTAGCATGGCTGATCCTGGCCTACAGCGTTCTCACCTGGGCCGGCATGGCCTGGTTCGGTGCCCGCGCCTGGCGCGATCACGGCGAGGCGTTCTCGGTGGCGTTCGGACTGTTCGCCCGGTTCGCGCCGATCGTCGCCGAGCGCCCGGCGAGAGGCCCGGCGCTGTTTCGGCTCAGACCCTACGCGGTCGGGCTCCTCGACAAGGAGCCGCCCAGCGCCTCGATGGCCGGGTTCATATTGCTGATGCTGGCGACGGTCACGTTCGACGGCATTCTGGAGACACCCGCCTGGCTCGCCACCAAATCAGCGATTCTTTCGACCGAGCGGATCGCGCCGTTCCTGTTCTGGCTGCGGGATGTGACCGGCGACGTCCACGCGGCGGTCGAATCCGCCGGCCTGATCCTGTTTCCGCTCTTGTTCGCGGGCATCTATCTTCTGGTCTGCCGGGCGACCGCCCGGCTTGGCGGCGGGCACGGCCCGGGCCTGGTCGCGCGCCGGTTCGCGCCGACCCTGGTGCCGATCGCGATCGCCTATCACTTAGCCCACTATCTGTCGTTTTTTCTGATCGCTGGCCAGGCCGCCATTCCGCTGATATCGGATCCGTTCGGCTGGGGATGGGACTTGTTCGGCACCGCCGGCTACCGCCTCGATGTCGCCGTGATCGGAGCGCGCGGGGTCTGGTTCACGTCCGTGGCGGCGATCGTCGCCGGCCACGCGATCGCGGTCTATCTGGCCCACGTCAGCGCGCTCCGCCTCTTCGCCGACCGCCGCCAGGCGCTGCGCAGTCAATATCCGATGCTCGCCCTGATGGTCGCCTACACCACCATCAGCCTCTGGATCCTGTCCCAGCCCGTGGTCGCCGGCTGACGCCCCGTTGGCCCGCTAGTCGCGGGGGCCGTTGTTGAAATGGCCGGCCGGGTGATACCACTCGGGCAGCATGGTGATCGAGTTGGGCGACAAACCCTGATCCTTGAAGGTGGTGATGGCGCCGGCCACCTCCATCTTCTCGAGGTCGATGACGGTGATCGAGCCGTCGCTCAAGCCGGGCAGGTTGAGGAGCGCGTTCTGTACGTAGGCGGTGCGCTCGTCGGGCGTGATCGCCACGTGATGGGCGCCGGCCGCGGCGGTCAGCTGCTTGAGCAGGCGCGGCTTGAACGGCCCGTTGCTCAAGTCGAAGATGCTGAAATGGCCGGGTTCCGCGGTGGTCACATAGAGCCGGTCGCCGGCCCGGTTGAAATACATCTCCAGCGGCATGTGGGTATCGTGGGCGGCGAAATCGATCACTTCCTTGGCGTCGAATGTCCCGGTGGCGGGGTTCCAGACCGCCGCCCACAACGAGTCCTCCATCATGTTGGTCACATAGACCGCCGGCGGATCGGCGTTGGGAACAAACAGGGCCTCGACCGGGGCGGAATTTTTCTTCCTGGAAATCTGAATGCCGCCGAGATGGGCGCCGGTGCTCGCCTCGATGATCTCCAGGGTGTGGCCAGCGGCGCTCATGTCGGGCGCGACGCAGTTGGTGACCACCACCCGGTCGATGCTGGCGTCGAAAGCGACACCATGGGGATAAGCGCCCGGCAGGTCGATCAACCTTCTCACGGTGTCCGACACCGCGTCACCCTCGACCACGTTCGACGAGCCCATGCAGGTGACGTACCAGGTCCGGTTGTCGTCGGAGAAGATGATGTCCTCCTGAACCGCGCAGCCCGGAGTCGGGATCGGCTTCAGGCGATAGGGAAACCTGTTCAGGTCGATGACATGGAGGATCGGCTGCTCGAGGGCCGTGACGTAGGCCTTGCTGAGGTCCCGGTTGTAGAAAACGTGGTGCAACATCAAATCGGGCGAGGCCGGAATATCGGCGACGAATTTGCCGTAATCGGGCGATTCCGGGTCCAATTCGACGATCGCCAAGCCCTCGCGCCGCTGCTCGGGCCCGCCCTGGACCTGGAGCGATTCCAGCGATTCCTCGGCCGCGGTCTCGTAATTGAGAATCGCCAGCATTTCGGCCACGGCCGGACTCGCGACGGTCGCGGTAAGCGCCAGCGCCATCAAAATCCATCCGTAACGCATGGTCAGACCTCCCTATGAATGTGTCCAGGTATCTTCCGTCTCGGTCAAAATGTTGTCAAAGGATTCACATTGGCGATCGGAACCGGCATCTCGGTCCTTGACAAAGACCGGCCGCGGATGGCGCTAATGGTCGCGAATGACCGATGATCACACAACCGAACCGGCCACTCTTGCCTCTCCGCTGACCCTGCCCTGTGGGGCGGTGCTGGCCAACCGCATTTGCAACGCGGCGATGACCGAGGGCCTCGCGGACCCCATGAACCGGGCCATGGAACGCCACGTCGCGCTCTATGGGCGCTGGGCGGAGGGGGGCGCCGGCTTGAACTTGACCGGCAACGTCCAGGTCGATCGGCGCTATATGGAGCGGCCCGGCAATGTCGCCATCGACGGCAATGGCGGCCACCAGGAGTTGGCCGCCTATGCCGCCGCCGGCTCGGCGCATGGCACCCATTTGTGGATGCAGATCGGCCACGCCGGACGCCAGACGCCAAGGCGGGTCAATCCGGAGCCGGTCGCGCCCTCGGCGGTGCCGCTCGCGCTGCCCGAGGCCGCGTTCGGCCACCCCCGGGTTCTGGAGGCGGCGGAAATCGAGGACGTGATCCGCCGCTTCGCCCATGTCGCCGCCGCCGCCCGCGAGACCGGATTCACCGGCGTTCAGATTCACTCCGCCCACGGCTATCTGCTCAGCGAATTTCTCTCGCCCCTGGTCAACCGGCGCACCGACAGATGGGGCGGCGACCTGGAGAACCGGGCGCAGCTGCTGCTCGGCGTCGTCGGCGCGGTCCGCGACGCGGTGGGCCCCGACTATCCGATCTCGGTCAAGCTCAATTCCTCGGACTTCCAGAAGGGCGGGTTCAGCCACGCCGATTGCATTCAGGTGGTGTCATGGCTGGGCGAGGCCGGCATCGATCTGCTCGAAATCTCCGGCGGCAATTACGAGCAGCCGCGCATGATGGGGATCGACGGCCGCGAGCCGGTC
>CAJWQN010000259.1 GCA_913045505.1 uncultured Rhodospirillaceae bacterium
TCTTCAACTTCGGCATGGCCGCGACGGCGGTCGAGGAGATCGCCGATCGGATGCGGCATTTCATCAATATCCAAGAGGCCCTTGCCGGAAACGTCAGAGCAGATCGGCTCGAGCCGGAGGGCGCCGATCCGTAGCCGCCGTTGATCGGCAAGAGCGATTATCGGAAAGTTCGCTCCGATGGCCTCCACCACGATGGACATGGCAACCGCCTGGCAGCTTCACCAAACGGGGCGGAATCGCCACGCCCGCCGCCTATGCGACGAGGTGCTGGCGGCCGATCCGGACAATCCCGAGGCCTTGCGCTTGATCGGCGCGATCGCGTTGGGCGAAGGCGATTCGGCCGGTGCGATCGCATACCTGACCCGGGCCCTGATTCGCGCGCCCCGAAACGCCCATGTTCACACCATACTCGGCCTCGCCTATCGCGACGCGGGCGCGCCCACAGAGGCTCGGGAGTATCTCCGAAATGCGGTTGAAATTGATCCTCATTCGGCCATATCCGCCAATAACCTAGGGTCTTTTCTTCTTGATTCAGGGGAAGTTTCCGAAGCCTGCGCCCACCTCGACCGGGCGGTTTCGATCGATCCCGGCCTGTCTCAGGCGCGGCGCAATCTGGCCAGCGCCTTGTCCCGTCTCGGCCGGAACCGTGAGGCCGTGGAGGTCTATCGGAAGCTGGTCGCGGCAACCCCCGGCTCGGTCGAGACCCGGATCAAGTTGTTCTCCGCCCTGTTCGCCGCTGGCGCGCCCGATGAAGGGCTCCAGGTCTATCGGCAGGCATTGAAACGCGACAGCCGGCGGCCGAACATTCGGGCGGCGATGGTGAAATGCCTGCGCGCGGCGCGGATCGATCGCACGGGTCCGGCGCTGGTCGAGGTGCTGAGGGGCCTGCTCGACGCGGACGAGGTCGACAATCAGGGGTTGGTGGCGGTGGTGATCCGCGTGCTGGCCAGAGAGTCCGGATTTCAAGATGGGATCGCGCTTGCGGGTTCGCCCGACCGCGCGGCCTTGGCGGCGGGATTTCGGGCCGGGAACCTGGACGGGATCATTGAAGACGCCCTGTTTCTCCGTCTGCTCCAAACCACGGTGGTTACCGATCTCGGATTTGAGCGGCTGACCGCCGCTCTCCGGCGCGGGTTACTCATCGACCACGCGAACCCGGATTCGCCGATGCCCGAGTCCCGGTTTGCTTTGGCCGTGGCGATCGCCCATCAAGGTTTCAACACCGAATATATTCACGACCGCGACGATCTGGAGCGGGCCATGTGCCAAGCGGCCGGCGCGCGCGCGATCCGCCGACTCGAAGCCGTGCCCGGGCCGGACCGAAACCTCGCCGAGGTTCTTGCGATCGCGGCCATGTACGAACCCCTCCATGGGTTTATCCGTGCCGATCGAATGGCGGCGTGGCCGGACTCGGCCTGGCCGGCGCCGATTCGATCGTTGATCGAGGCGACCGTCCGGGTGCCGCTCGTCGAACGAGCCATCGCCTCCCGGATCACGCCGGTCGTGGCGACTACGGATGCGGTGTCGCGCCGGGTCAAGTCGCAATACGAGGATCATCCCTATCCGCGCTGGTTCACCTTGCCGCGCCCCGGCGCGGTCAGGCCCAGCGCTCATCTGGCGGCGATTCTACCCGGATTCGTCCCGCCGGCCATGATCGACGGGCCGATCGCGGTCCTGGTCGCCGGCTGCGGCACCGGCCGCGAGGCTTTGTTCCTCGCCGAGTTGTTCGAGGACGCCATGGTCACCGCGATCGACTTGAGCCGCGCAAGCCTCGGCTATGCGATCGCCAAGGCCGCGGCGTTGGCGATCCGGAACGCCGCCTTCCGGGAATGCGATATTCTGAACGTCACCGCGCTGGGCCGCCGCTTCGACCTGATCACCAGCAGCGGCGTTCTCCATCATCTGGACAGCCCCGAGGCCGGGCTGGCGGCCTTGGCCGAGGTGCTGGCCCCCGGCGGTCTGGTGCATCTGTCGCTTTACAGCCGCACCGCCCGGCGCCCGATCGCGGCGGCTCGGGCACGGATCGCCGCGCTCGGCCTGGAGCCGGACGCCGAGGGACTCAGGGCCTTCCGCCGCCACGTTCAAGACCAGGACGACGGCGACCCGCTCAAATGGTTGACCCGGACCAGCGACTTTTACTGCGCGAGCGGCGTTCGCGACCTGGCGTTCCATGCCCGCGAGCATGTCTATGATTTGAGCGAAATCGCGCCGTTGGTCGAGGCGGCGGGGCTGGAGTTCGTCGGCCTCCAGGTCGACCCCGAGACCCGTCGGACGTTCGCGCACGAAGCACCGGGCGCGGCGCCCTTGACCGACCTCGACGCCTGGCGGGCGTTCGAGGACCGCCACCCCGAGACGTTCGTCAACATGTACAGCTTTTGGTGCCGCAAGCCTGGCCCATGACCGGGTCTTGACGCCACCGTGACGGGACCGCACTGTTCGCAACCGTCACGGCCGCCCGGAGCTGAGCCATGAAGATCAAGAGCGTGACCGCCACTTGGCTGCATGTGCCGATCGAGGCCGCGCGCCAGCACACCAGCGATTTCGGCCGGGTCGCCGCGTTCGATTCGACCCTGGTTCGAATCGAATGCGAATCCGGCCTGGTCGGCCACGGCGAATCCAAGTCCCAGGTCGGCAGCGCCAGCACCAACCATGCCCTGTGCGCGATGATCGAGCAGGAGTTGGGGCCACTGATCGTCGGCGAGGACGCGCGTGACATCTCGCGGCTGTGGGACCTCATGTACAACGGCGTTCGTGCCCATTACGCGATCGCCCGCGGCCACGTGTTTCCGGTGTTGGGGCGGAGCGGTCTGACCGTTTCCGGCATCAGCGGCATCGATATGGCGCTGTGGGACATTCTGGGCAAATCCCTGGGCGCGCCGGTCTGGCAATTGCTCGGTGGTCGGCGCCAGCGGCGCATGCCGGCTTACGCCTCCGGCGGCTGGGCACCGGCGGAAACGATCGCCGAGGAGCTTCAGAGATTCATCGATCGGGGTGACTTCAAGGCGGTGAAAATGCGGGTCGGAGCCGCCGACGGCACGGTCCGAAACTCGATCCGCCGGGTCCACGCCGCCCGCGACGGCCTCGGCCCCGATATCGACCTGATGTGCGATGCCCATGGCACGTTCGGGGTCGCGGAGGCCAAGCGCTTCTGCCGCCAGGTCGCCGATTGCGACATCGGCTGGCTGGAGGAGCCGGTCAGCGCCGACGACAAGCCGGGCATGGCCGAGGTTCGCGCCGCCACCGACATCCCCATCGCCACCGGGGAAAGTGAATTCACCCGATTCGATTTCCGCGATCTGGCGCTGTTGCGCGCCGCCGATATTTTTCAGCCCGACCTGTCGATCGCCGGCGGCATCACCGAGGCGATGCGTATCGAGGGCCTGGCCAGCGCCCATCAGATTCGCCTCGCGCCCCATCTCTGGGGCGGCGCCTTCACCTTCAGCGCCGGCCTTCAGGTCGCCGCCGTCGCCTCCACCGGATTCATTCTGGAATATTCGTTGGGCGCCAACCCGATGCTCCACGATCTGGTCGAGGAGGATTTCACGGTCATCGACGGCGACCTCGAGATCCCCGACCGCCCCGGCCTCGGCCTCACGGTCGCCGACGATTTCGTCGCCAAGTATCGGGTCGATTGACGCCGGCGCCGAGGCGCTTTCCGAGCAAATTTGCCCATATCCCGTGTGTTTGAGATGATCGATGCGAGAAATCGGGTCAAGGAAATGGCTTCATTGGCTGGAAATGGGGTCATTGGGCTAAATGGGGTCATAAATGGGGTCATTTTACTTAAGGAGAAGATGTCAGGGAACGGGGTCATTGGAAGGGGGTATTAGGAATGGGGTCATTGAACTTAATGCCGAGCACTCCTTAGGTGGGATCCATTGTTGTGCCAACTTTCGCCCTTCATGAGCCTCTTTCCTGCCTCACCCGATCTCGGCAAAGCTATCAAAGTGCAATGTCCCCTTAAACATGCTCAAAGCTATCAAAGTACAATGTCCCCTTAAACCTGCTGTCCCCCTAAACCTGCCTCACTCGCTCGCGGCAAGGTGCTAAAAGTTCAATGCCCCCGAAATACCAATGCCCCGGAAATGTCCTCGAGAATCAATGTCTCCGAAAATTCAATGTCCCCCGGCAGATTCAGGTCGGAAGTGCACCACGGGGGGCATTCATGAGGACCTCATGGGGTGTCTGATAGC
>CAJWQN010000260.1 GCA_913045505.1 uncultured Rhodospirillaceae bacterium
TCCTCTGCAATCCGATAAGCCTTTGATGTAGAAGAATTATCGCCGATTCAGAGCCCCGATGCACCTATATTCGGTGAGATATCCGGGCTAGGGCGAATTCCCAACAAGTGGTTTCGGATCGAGCCTTTCTTGGGGACAATTTTGTCGGGATATTGCAGCTTTTGGGGACATTGGCAGTTCTAGGGGACATCGTGTTTTTTGGGGACATTTTACTTTAATAGTCCCGCCGCGAGCAGAGGGGTCGGGAAGGAGGCTCATGATCGAGAAATCTGAAACAACAACAGATCTCATCCCTCGAATGTTGATAAATAAATAGAATGACCCCGTTTCTTGTGACTCCATTTCTTGCGTCAACTATCTTAGACGTGCTGGATATGGGAAAATCCACTCGGAAGGCACTCTAGGCCATCCGCGTCCTCAGCCAGTCGATCGCGGCGTCGACCGAGGCGACCGATTCGCCGGCGGGCGCGGGCGGCGGGCGGATCATGACCACCGGCAGGCCCGCCGCCCGGGCCGCCGCGATCTTGGGATAGGTGGCCTCGGCACCGCTGTTCCTGCTGACCAGAACCGAGATGCGGTGCTTGGCGAACAGATTCTGCTCATCCCGACACGAGAACGGCCCGCGCCCTTGGATCACCGTGGCGTGCCCGATGGCCAGCGGCGCCGTCGGCGGATCGACGGTTCTGATCAGGAACCAAGTGCCGGTGAGCCCGGCGAAGCAGGCGATTTCCTTCCGCCCGATGGTCAGGAAAACGCGGGCACCCAGGCCCGGCAGGGCCGCGGCGGCGGCGGCCGGGTCGTCGACCTCGATCCAGCGGTCGCCGGCCCGCGCCTCCCAGGGTGGGCGGGCGAGACCCAAACGGGGCACCTGGGCGGCGGCGCAGGCGCGCGCGGCGTGATCCGAGATCAGGGCGGCGAAGGGGTGGGTGGCGTCGATCAGCCAATCGATCCGCTCGGCGCGCAAATAGGCTTCCAGGCCCTCGGCGCCGCCGAAGCCGCCGACCCGGGTGTGTCCGGGAATCGGCGCCGGGTGCCGGGTGCGCCCGGCCAGCGAGGTGATCGCCGCCAATCCGTCGATGGCGGCGGCGCCCCTGGCCAGGGCCGCGGCCTCGGTGGTGCCACCCAGAATCAACAGCCGCCGCTGTTCAGTCATCGCTTGGCCCGACCAGGTTTCCTTGTCGGTCGAAAATCAGGACTTCGACACTGATTCCGCCATTCAAGACCCCAACAGCCGCCTCTCGAGCCAGTCTGGCCACCCGCGCGGCCAACGGCCAACCACCTTGCCGCGCCAACTCGAGCACATGGCGGGCGGTGTTCGCCTGGCCGGCCGCAGCCGCGGTCGCTTCATCGGCACCAAGGGAACGGAGCAGGCCGGCCAACCAATCGTAATCGACCTGGCTGCGCCCCGAATGGAGGTCCAGATGGCCGGCCGCCAGTTTGGCGATCTTGGCGAAGCCGCCGGCGATGGTGAGCTCCGGGATCGGGTGATCGCGCAGATATTTGAGCAGGCCGCCGGCGAAATCACCCATGTCGAGAAGCGCGTGGTCGGGCAGCGCGTACAGCCGTTGCACGGCCCGCTCGGAGACCGAGCCGGTGGCGGCGGCGACGTGATGGAGATCAGCGGCCCGGGCGACGTCGATCCCGGCATGAATCGCCGCGATCCAGGACGCGCAGGAAAAGGGCACGACGATTCCGGTGGTGCCCAGAATCGACAGCCCACCGGTGATGCCGAGCCGGGCGTTCATGGTTCGCCGCGCCATGCCGGCGCCGCCCGGAATCGAGATCTCGATCTCGACGTCGCCGCCATCCCCGTGGTTCTCGGCGAGAGCGGCGATGGCCGCCCTCATCATCCGCCGGGGCGCGGGGTTGATCGCGGGCTCGCCGATCTCAAGATCCAGGCCCGGTCGGGTGACGGTGCCGACGCCGGCCCCGGCGCGGAAGGTAACGCCCGTGCCCGGCGCGGCGCGGCGAACGGTCGCGACCACCAGGGCGGCGTGGGTCACGTCCGGATCGTCGCCGGCGTCCTTGACGATCGCGGCCATGGCCTCGGCTTGGCCCAGCCGCTCCCGCGCCAACGCAAAGCTCGGGCTTTGGCCACCGGGCAGGGTGATGCCGACCGGGTCCGGAAACCGCCCGCACAGCAGCGCCGCATAGGCCGCCTTGGCGGCGGCGCTGGCGCAAGCCCCGGTGGTCCAGCCCCGACGCAAGGCGCCGCTCGGTTTTCTAGCCATGGCGAAGTCTACAATATACAAACCACCCGGAGGGATAAGGACGACCGAAATGACGGACCGATCGCGCCGATGACCCCGGACCTACCCAAGAATTTGCCGACGCTGGAGCCCGGCTGGGTTTGGCTGACCGGCGCCGGGCCCGGCGATCCCGGCCTGCTGACCTTGCATGCGCTCAACGGCCTCTCTCAGGCCGACGTGGTGGTCTATGACGCCCTGGTCGGCGCGGGCGTGCTGGATTTGGCGCGGCGGGGCTGCCGGCGCGAATATGCCGGCAAGCGTGGCGGCCGGCCATCACCCACGCAGCCGGACATTTCGCACCGCCTGATCCAATTGGCGGGCGAGGGCTTGAGGGTGTTGCGGCTGAAGGGGGGCGACCCGTTCGTGTTCGGCCGCGGTGGCGAGGAGGCCCTGGCCCTGGTCGCGGCGCGGGTGCCGTTCCGGGTCATACCCGGGGTCACCGCCGGGATCGGCGGTCTCGCCTATGCCGGCATCCCGATCACCCATCGCGAGACCAACTCGGCGGTGACCATTCTCACCGGCCATGGCGCGACCGGCGCGGTGCCCGCCGACATCGACTGGCGGGCGATCGCCGCCGGCGCGCCGGTGATCGTCGTCTACATGGCCTTGAAGCATCTGGACGACATCGCGGCCCGGCTGATCGCAGCCGGGCGCGGCGCGGGCGAGCCGGTGGCGATCGTGAGCAAGGCGTCGCTGGCCGATCAGAAGGTGGTGGAGACCACGCTCGGCGCCTGCGCGGGCGATGCAACGGCGGCGGCGATCGAGGCGCCGGCGATAATCGCGATCGGCGAGGTGGTCCGCCTGCGCGGCGGGCTCGACTGGCTGGGCGCGATCGCGGGCCGTGAACTGGTCGCCGACCCTTATGCGACTCGCGCGCGCCCCGCGAGCGGCTGAGAGCGGCCCCCACCGATGGCCCCGCCACCGTTCGTGGTCATCGCGGCACCCGCCTCGGGCAGCGGCAAGACGGTACTGACGCTCGGACTGCTCCGCCATTTCCGCAATGCCGGCGTGGCAGTCTCCTCGATCAAGGTCGGCCCCGATTACATCGACCCCGGGTTTCACCAGGCCGCCGGCGGCGGACCCTGCCGCAACCTCGATCCCTGGGCGATGCGCCCCGAAACCCTTGCCGCCCAGGCGAAAGCCGCCGGCCGGGGCGCCGAATTGGTCATCGGCGAAGGAGTGATGGGTCTGTTCGACGGTGCCGCGTCCGGTGACGGCGCGACCGCGGATTTGGCGGCGGCGGCGGGCTGGCCGGTGGTGCTGGTGGTGGATGCGCGAGGCCAGGGCGCTTCGGCGGCGGCGGTGGTGAAAGGCTTCGACCAATTCCGCGACGACGTTCGGATCGCCGCGGTGATCTTCAACCGCGTCGGCAGCGACGGCCACGCCCGGATTCTCAGGGAAGCCAGCCGCCCGCTCGCCATCCCGCTGCTGGGATGCATCCCGGCGCACGCGGACCTTGCGCTTCCCGACCGTCACTTGGGTCTGGTCCAAGCCGGCGAACACGGCGATCTGGAAGGCTTCCTGGAGGCCGCCGCCGCTCTCGTCGGGCCAGCGGTCGATACCGCCGGGCTGCGGGCGTTGGCCCGTCCGGGTCGCCTGGCTCCGCCGGCCCCCATGCCGGCGCCGTCGATGCCGATCCCGCCTCCGGGACAACGAATCGCGGTCGCCCAGGACCCGGCGTTCGCGTTCTGCTATCGCTTCGTGCTCGACGGCTGGCGCGCGGCGGGCGCCGAGATCGAAACCTTTTCGCCGCTCGCCGGCGGCGCGCCGCCAGCATCCGCGGATGCCATTTATCTACCGGGTGGTTATCCCGAGCTTCACGCCGGATCGATCGCCGCCAATCAGGCGTTCATGGACGGGCTTCGCCGGGCCGCCGCGGCGGGCGCGGTCGTCTACGGCGAATGCGGCGGCTACATGGTGCTGGGCGACGGGCTGATCG
>CAJWQN010000261.1 GCA_913045505.1 uncultured Rhodospirillaceae bacterium
CGGCGCCGTCAATCGGATTCCAGAGTCCTCGACGTCATGCGCGCACGTCCGATCTGCCCACAGGGATCGGTGGCTGAAGATCGGCTTCGAGTCGTGTAGTGTCTCGAGCCTTGGGACCGCGGAACGATCGGGCGAGGAGGTTTCGCGGAGGAAGTGACATGGCGTTGAGCGTATCGAAGGGTGCGGTCTGCATGATCGCGGGCGTGGGCGAAGGGACCGGCGCCGCTTGCGCGCGCCGGTTTGCCGCCGCCGGCTATCGGATCGCCATGCTGGCGCGCGACCGAGAGCGCCTGGAACGACTCGCCGCCGAGTTGGAGGGCGCGAAGGGCTATGTCTGCGACGTCTCCGACCTGGATCGCGTGATGGCGACCGCCGAGGCCGTGCGCATCGAAATGGGCGCGCCGTCGGTGTTGATTCACAACGCCGTGTCGGGGATTCTCGAGGGCGGCGGCGCGAGCCGGTTTCTGGACGGCGATCCGGCCCGGCTCGAGCGCAATTTCCGGATCAACACCACCTCGCTGTTATATCTCGCCCGGGCGGTCGCGCCGGCCATGGTCGAAGCCGGCACCGGCGCGATCGTCGTCACCGGCAACACGTCGGCCCTGCGTGGTAAGGCCAATTTCGCTTATTTCGCGCCGACCAAGGCGGCACAACGGATTCTCGCCCAGGCCATGGCCCGCGATCTGGGGCCCCAGGGCGTGCATGTGGCCTATGTGCTGATCGATGCCGCGATCGACACGCCGCGCACCCGGCCCGTGTTCGCCGCCGACAAGCCGGACGCTTTTTTTTGCAGGCCGAGCGCCATCGCCGACGAAATCTTCCACGTCGCCCATCAGGATCGCTCGGCATGGTCGTTCGATGTGGAGATTCGTCCCGACGCCGAGAACTGGTAGGGACGCGAGTGGGACGCCGAGGCGGCCCGGGTTCGGTCAGGAGGTTGGATATGGCGCTCGCCGCGGTGTCGCTCGACGACAAGTATGCCCTCGAGTCGGGCCGAGTGTTCCTGAGCGGGGTCCAGGCGCTGACCCGGCTGCCGATGATGCAGCGCCAGCGCGACTTGGGCGCCGGGCTGAACACGGCGGGCTATGTGTCCGGCTATCGCGGCTCGCCGCTCGGCGGCTATGACACCAATCTGTGGCGCGCGCGCCGGTTCTTGAGCGCCCATCACATTCACTTTCAACCCGGCCTCAACGAGGATCTGGCGGCAACGGCCATCTGGGGCGCCCAGCAGGTCAATTTATGGCCGGGCGCCAACTACGATGGTGTTTTTTCGATCTGGTACGGCAAGGGGCCGGGGGTCGATCGTTGCGGAGACGTATTCAAGCACGGCAATCACGCCGGCTCATCGCGCCATGGGGGCGTGCTGCTGGTCGCCGGCGACGACCATGGCTGCAAGTCCTCGACCCTGCCCCATCAAAGCGAATATGCCTTCGTTGCCGGCGGCATCCCGGTGCTCAACCCGTCCAGCATCCAGGATTACCTGGACCTTGGCCTTCACGGTTTCGCCTTG
This sequence comes from uncultured Rhodospirillaceae bacterium, assembly GCA_913045505.1. Classification (GTDB taxonomy): domain Bacteria; phylum Pseudomonadota; class Alphaproteobacteria; order UBA7887; family UBA7887; genus CAJWQN01. Next base: position 1,511 of record CAJWQN010000261.1, read on the forward strand.
TCGCGCTATTCGGGTTGCTGGATCGGGTTCAAGGCGGTCAGCGAGACCGTCGATAGTTCGGCTTCCGTTTCGGTCGATCCGGCGCGGGTAAGGACTCTGGAACCGACCGACTGGCCCATGCCCGACGGCGGGCTGAACATTCGCTATCCGGACCCTCCGCCCGAGCTTGAAAACCGCTTGCTGCGCTTCAAGTTGCCGGCCGCGAAGGCCTATGTCCGGGCCAACGGCCTCGATCGAATCGAAATCGATTCGAAGCGCGCGCGCCTCGGGATCGTCGCCTCGGGCAAGGCCTATTCCGATGTCCGCCAGGCGCTTGTCATGCTCGGCATCGACGACTCCGAGGCCGAGGCATTGGGTCTCAGGCTCTACAAGGTGGCCATGAGTTGGCCGTTGGAGCCCGAAGGGCTGACCGCATTCGCGCGCGATCTCGAGCAGATCCTGGTGGTCGAGGAAAAGCGCGCCCTGATCGAGGATCAGGCCAAGACGATCCTGTTCAACGTCGCCGGCGCGCCCAGGATGATCCTGGGCAAGACCGACGAGGCCGGCAAACCGTTGCTTCCCGAAATCGGCGAAATCGACCCGGCGATGGTCGCGCGCGTGATCGTCGGGCGCCTGACCGCCGAACAGGATGTCTCGGGCCTCTCCGAACGCCTCGCCCGACTCGGCCAGCCGGCGGCCCAGATCGCGCCGGGCGAGCTCAGGCGATCGGCCTATTTCTGCTCGGGCTGTCCCCACAACAGCTCGACCAAGGTGCCCGAGGGCAGCCGGGCGATGGCCGGAATCGGCTGTCATGGCATGGCCCTTTGGGTGCCCGCGCGGAACACCCAGACCATCACCCATATGGGCGGCGAGGGAGTCAACTGGATCGGCCAGGCGCCGTTCACGACCGAGAACCATGTGTTCCAGAACCTGGGCGACGGCACCTATTTCCATTCCGGCCTGTTGGCGATCCGGGCGGCGATCGCCGCCAAGGTCAACATCACCTACAAGATTCTCTACAACGGCGCGGTCGCGATGACCGGCGGCCAGCCCCATGACGGCACTCTGACGCCGCCTCAAATCAGTTGGCAGGTCCATAACGAGGGCGCCGCGAAGGTGGTCGTCGTCACCGATGAGCCCAACAAATATCCGATCGGCACCAGTTGGTGTCCCGGCGCCGTGGTTCATGGCCGCGAGGAACTGGATCGGGTCCAGCGCATGCTCAGGGACATCGCCGGCGTTACGGTCCTGATCTATGACCAGACCTGCGCCGCCGAGAAGCGCCGGCGGCGCAAGCGCGGGCTGATGGCGGAGGCGGATCGGCGGGTGGTCATCAACGATCTGGTCTGCGAGGGCTGCGGCGATTGCTCCGAGCAATCGAACTGCGTCTCCGTCCAGCCCTTGGAGACCCGATGGGGAGTCAAGCGCCAGATCGACCAGTCGGCCTGCAACCGGGATTTCTCCTGCCTGCGCGGTTTCTGCCCGAGCTTCGTCAGCGTGCGCGGCGGGCGGTTGCGCAAGGCCGAGTCGGCCGGGTCGGCGCCGCCGCCCGAATTCTCGGATCTTCCCGAGCCCAGGATTCCGGCCACCGACACACCCTACGGAATTCTGGTCGCCGGCATCGGCGGGACCGGCGTGGTCACGGTCAGCGCGTTGCTGGGCATGGCCGCCCATATCGAAGGCAAGGGGGTGACGGTTCTCGATCAGACCGGCCTGTCCCAGAAAAACGGCGCCGTCGCCAGCCATGTCCGGATCGCCGACGACGCGCGCGATCTTCACGCGGTCCGGATCGCCGACCAAGGCGCGGCGCTGTTGCTGGGTTGCGACATCCTGGCGGCCACCGCTCAGGACTATCTGGGTTGCCTCGGCCCGGGCCAAACCCAGGCGGTGGTGAACAGCCGCCTGGTCCCGCCGGCGGCGTTCGTCCTGGACCAGGCCGTGGACTTGAGCACCGAACGCATGGTCCGGCGAATCAAGGAGCGGACCGTCGAGGATGCCGCCCTGTTCTTGGACGCGACCGCGTTGGCCACGGCGTTGCTGGGTGATTCGATCGCCACCAACATCTTCCTGCTCGGCGTCGCCTATCAGAAAGGCTTGGTGCCCCTCTCCGAGGCGGCCATATTCGAAGCGATCGACCTGAACGGCGTGACCGTGGCCGACAACAAGCGTGCTTTCCGGTGGGGGCGGCTGGCGGCCCACGACCCGGCACGGGTCGAGGCCGCGGCGGCGCCGTTCGTCCGCGCGGCCCCGGCGCCGGCGCCGACCGCCCTCGAGGACCTTGTCGCCGAGCGGGCCGGGTACCTGACCGACTACCAGGATGCCGTCTATGCGGGCCGCTACCGGGCGCTGGTCACACAGGCCGAGCAGGCCGAGCGGGACCGGGCCAAGGGGCGCTCGGGGCTGGCGATGGCGGTGGCGCGGGGCGCATTCAAGCTGATGGCCTATAAGGACGAATACGAGGTTGCCCGCCTTTACACTGACGGCCGTTTCGCCGCGCACATCGCGCGCCTGTTCGAGGGCCCGGTCAAGCTCGGCATTCATCTGGCGCCGCCGCTGCTGGCGCCGCCCGATCCCGCGACCGGCCGGCCGGACAAGCGCGAATACGGGCCATGGGTGTTTCCACTGTTGCGCCTCCTAGCCCGCCTGCGGCGGCTGCGCGGCACCGCGTTCGACCTGTTCGGATAT
>CAJWQN010000262.1 GCA_913045505.1 uncultured Rhodospirillaceae bacterium
CGGTTGTTGCCCGGCCGCGAGCAAGCGGCGGAACCGCGCGGCCACGGCCTCGGGCGTGATCTTGGGCCGCGGCAGGTCCGCGGGCACGCCGGGCCGGATCGGCAGGTGTATGAAGCTCAGGTCTCCGCTGGCCTGTGCCAGGGCCAGCCTCAGCGCCTCGGCATGGTCCGGCCGAAACAGGTTCGGATAGCCGCAGCCGCCGGCGATGGCGCAAAAATCGATCGAGCCAGACACCGTCGCCTGGCCACCGGTCGATTCGTGGACCGCGTTGTCGAGCAGGAGATGAATGAGATTGGCCGGGCGCCGATGGCCGATGGTGGCCATGGCGCCCATCCGCATCAGCGCCGCGCCGTCGCCGTCAAGCACGATCACGCGGCGGTCCGGACAGGCGGTCGCCAAGCCCAATGCCAGGCTCGAGGCGCAGCCCATGGAGCCGACCATATAGAGCTGGTTGGCCCGGTCGTCCTGGGCGTAGAGTTCGCGCCCCGTATAGCCGGTGGTGGCGACGACCAGATCCGCGTCGCTGGTCACGGCTTGCACCACCGCCATCGCTTCGCCGCGTCCCGTCGCGGGATCACCGTCGGGACGGGCCGGCACCGTCTGAGACGCCAACCGTCGCCGCGCCGGCCGGCACGCCAGGGGCCGGGGCGCGACGGTGCCCTTGACCATCACCAGCCCGTAGGGCCGGCCCGATGCCGTCATATGGGCCTCGGCGCGGGCCAGGGCACCGGCTATGTCGCCGGCGTCACGCGGAAACAGTTCCCACGGAATGTGAAGCAGATCGAGCTGGCGTGTGGTGATCGCGCCCATCAGTGCATGCTGGGGCTCGTCCGCCGGGCCGGCGGGCTGGCCGCGCAAGGTGACGATCAGAAGGATCGGGATGCGAAACATATGGGTGAGCGAGGTGAGCGGGCTGACCGCGTTGCCCAGCCCCGAGTTCTGGAACATCGCCACCGCGCCCCGCCCGGCCAAGGCCGCCCCGGCCGCGATCGCCACCGCGTCGCCCTCGTTGGCGGCGCCGATATAGTCGAGGTCGCCGGAATCGATCACGGTGTTGATGAACGGCGTCAGGTAGGAGCACGGCACGCCGCTGTAAAGGGTGAAACCGTGCGCCCGGCCCGCCTCGATAAAGGCGTCGGCGACGATCACACGAAGCTCCCGGCCATCACCAGATCGTCGATATCGTCGATGTCGAGCCAGTGGCCGGTGGTGTAGACCACCTTGATTCCGTGGCCGGTCTCGACCAGGCGATTGAACAGATCGTTCATGCGCGCGCCCAGCACCGCCGCTTCGTCCTCGGCGCGCCAGTCCGCCACCAGCGTCCGCACGACCTCGATGCCCGCGGCCGAAAACTGCGCGACCCCGATCCATTCGCCGTGAATCCTGGCCGTCGGCGCCTCCCGCATCTCGGCCAACCAGACATCGGCGTAATAGGCTTCGCGGCTGTTGGGCAATGAGCAGCTCACATAATCGGGCCGCCGCTCGGGGCCGCGGTTGCGGCTCGCCTTCCAATTGGTGTCCACGGCGATGGCGATATCGGCGCTTTGTTCGGACAGCATGTCGAGCACATAGGGGCGGAACAACACGTCGCCGTAGGACACGATCACGCGGCAATCGCCGGCGCCGGTGTCGAGCGCCCGGGAGAAGGACTCGAGTTCCTGATTGGTCTCGTAGTCGTCATTATCGACAAAGGCGAGACCCGGCAGATCGATCTTGTCCTTGGCGAAGCCGCGGACCACGGTCAGGTCCTTGATGCCGGCGCGACGGTAGGTCTCGGCGATATGGCCCATGAGCGGTTTGCCGGCCACGTCGAGCATCGCCTTGGGCAGGGTTTCGGTGAGCGCGCCCAACTCACGCCCGCGCGAGGCCGCCAGCACCACCGCCCGGGTCCGTCGCCCGCGCGGCAGATAGACCCGCTCGGCCTGCTCCAGCTCCGAGGCGCCCTGGAGGCGAAACACCTCCCCCACGGTCGCCAACGAATCCTCGACTCCCAGCAGGTGCTCATCAGCGGCGATCCGGGCCGCGGTGCGCTGCATGGCGGAAATCGAGGCCCGGACCAGATGATTGGCCCAGATCACCATCGACGCTCGGGAATCGCGGAACACGTGGGTCGGCGTGGTGTAGTACTTGGTCGGCACCAGCACCACCGGCGATCGGCCGGCCCAGGCGTCCAGAAACGCCAGCACTTCCTCGGACGTGCTCTTGGCGCTGTGGATCAGCACCGCGTCCGCCCCCGCCCCGTGGTAGGCCTCGGCCCGACGCAATGCCTCGTCCAGGCCCCAGCCGGCGATGAGCGCCTCGATCCGGGCGACGATCGAGAACGCGGGGTCGGACTGGGCTTCCTTGCCGGCCTTGATCTTGCCACAAAACTCGTCGATGTCGGCCAGGGGCTGCTGGGCGCCGGAGATGAAGCTGTTGGTTTTCGGAAACAGCTTGTCCTCGATGCAGACCGCGGCGACGCCCCGGCTTTCGAGCTTGGCCACCAGTCGGCGCATGTTGTTGAAATTGCCGTAGCCGGTGTCGCCGTCGAGCATGATCGGGATCTGGGTGGCGTCGGCCATGAACTCGACCACTTCGAGCACCTGGGTCCAGCTCGCCTCGTTGTTGTCGCGGACCCCGAGCGCGGCCGACATCGACAGGCCGCTCGCCCAGACGGCGGGGAAACCGGCTTCCTCGACGATCCGCGCGCTGAGCCCGTTATGGGCCTCGCACAGGAAGGCAAGCTCGGGCGAGTCCAGCAATGCCCGAAACCGCGCCGCCTTGCTCTCCCGCTGGGGCGCGCCGTTCATCTGGGCCACGATCGACATGGCGCTGCTATACAGGACTCGGCCCGGCCCGAACAGGCTTTCCCTTGTCGGCGGATGACAATCGGCGCGGTTCTGTTAAACAGAGGTCGGGACCGGCGGCTCGGCGCGGGGCGAGGATGGATATTTATCACATCTGGTGCGATTTGAAGGACGGGGTCGGGGATTTGGAATTCGCCGCCAGTCTCGACCGTTATTTGGGCGATCTCGAGAAGCGGGGTCAGATCGGGGGCTGGCGGATGACGCGCCGGAAGCTGGGCCTCGCGCCGGCCGATCTGGGCGAGTTCCACGTCATGATCGAGTGCGAGGACTTGGCCCAGCTCGACCGCGCCTTTGGCGAAGTGGCCGCGCGCGCCGAGCCGGTCGAGAGCCTGCATTTCGGGGTCAACGCCATGATCCGGAACGCGCGCTTCGCCCTCTATCGGGATTTCCCCGATCCGGTCCGCCAAACCGGCGCCGAAAAATTCTGAGCCGGCGGCCCCGCGCCCAGGCTCGCTCACGGAGATGACACGAGGGCTAAATTGATCCTGGCCGCCCTTGCCGCCCTGACCCTCGCCGGTGCTTGCTCGAGCCAAATTCGTGCCGGGGACGGAGTGATCGTCAAACAAGGCGGCCACGATGTCGGCGGCGACCCTGGGCCGGCTCGCCTCGGTTCCGGGCAAGAGGGGGATCACGGTGTTCGCCCGCATCGACCATGGCGCCGGCGCCGCCAAGGCCGACGCCGCGATCGCGCCCCGACCCGTGCCGCCAACGCTCGCGCGGCGCCCACCAACCATGCTAACACTCACCCGCCACCAGCGCCCGTAGCTCAGCCGGATAGAGCATCGGATTCCTAATCCGGGGGTCGCAGGTTCGAGTCCTGCCGGGCGCGCCATTTGAATTCAATAAGTTATGTTCCATGGCTCGGTCTTTATTGGGTAAGCAAAAAGGTAAACACGCGGGCGATATTCGCGGCGATTTTGGATCTTCAAGGCGGCAGCTATCGCTGGCTTCTCAATCCGCGACCGAACAGGTCTCTTAATTCTGGTCCACATAGTCGGCTTTTGGGGGTAAAGCGGCTGTGATCGGCCGGATATCCGAACAGCCTTTAGGGGCCATCGGACTCAACCGCTCTCGCGGGAGTTGGTGGCGGCAAGTAGCGAGCTCTGGGCAGCAATGGGTCGGGTCTGCCTGTGTCGAGGTTTGCGAACCTCACTCGACACAGGAGCAGACCCATGACTGACGACGATCATGCGAGCCTCGGCCAGCTCGAGACCATGTCGGCCATCGAGCACCGCCGCACGGCCGCGCCCGGCGGCCATGTCGCCCGCCGCGAGGATTGCGCCCACGCCCGCCGCTCCCGAAACACACTCG
>CAJWQN010000263.1 GCA_913045505.1 uncultured Rhodospirillaceae bacterium
AACGGCCTGTCCATGGGCTATCAATTCCTGGAATCCGGCGAGATCTCGATCCACGACGACCGCTGGCTGACCCATCCCTGGGGAGTCAATGGCGGCCGGCCGGGAGCGCGTGGCAACAAACTCATGGTTCGGGCCGACGGCGGCACCCGGTGGATGGAACCCAAATGCGACCGGATCAAGGTCGAGCCCGGCGACACCCTTTATTTCAACACCTGGGGCGGCGGCGGCTGGGGCGACCCGCTCGAGCGCCCGGCCGAGGCCGTGGCGCGCGACGCCAAGCGCGGGATCGTCACGCCTGAGGGCGCCCGGCGCTACGGCGTGGTGCTGAACAACGATCTGTCATGCAATGAACGCGAGACCGAGGACTTGCGCCGGCGCATGGCCTCGGAGCGGGGCGCGATCGAGCTGTTCGACTTCGGCGGCTCGATCGAGGACCTGAAGGCCCGGTGCAAGGCCGAGACCCATCTCGACCCGCCCGAGACACCGGTGTTCCAGAAATGGATGGGCCGGGCCACGACGGCGGCGGCGGAATAGCGCCGCCGCCAAGGCATTCGCCCGAAGTAAAGATATTACGGGGACAGAAGATATTACGGGGACAGCAGAAGATATTACGGGGACAGTATATTTAATTCATGATCAGGGTATTACGGGGACAGGGGTATTGTGGGGACAGTATACTTAATTCATGATTAGGGAACGGGGAATTCGTTGGGAGTTCTCAGATTAAGTATGCTATCCCCGTAGCGCCGTCCATAACGTCGAATTAAGTATACTGTCCCCGTAACTCTCCTGTCCCCGTAACTCTCTGTCCCCGTGATTCCTGTCCCCGTGACTCGCTGTTCCCGCGACTCCGGTCGGCCGGGCGGTCGGGAACTGTCGGCTCAATCCGAGCCCTTCGCGGCCGTGATCGCCTTGAGGTCGATGTCGAATTCCTCGTCGAGGATGGCGCAGATTCGGTCGTAGACGCAGCCCAGGCGAATCGTCTCGAAGCCGTCCAGATCGATGATCGTGCTGCCCAGACCTTGGCCGTTGTGATAGGGGCACAGGCCGTAGTCGATGGCCAGATCGGCGGCGTCCAGGACCTGTGCCTCGATATCCTCGAGCCGGAACTTGCTGCCGGTCAGCGAGAGGTTGGCCGAGGAACCGACCACCGCGACCGCGTTTTCCCGCGCCAGCCGCGCGATCTCGTCGTGAAGCGGGCCGGCGTTGAGCAGCATGTCCATGGTCCCGGCCTTGGACGCATTCCGGCGCGCGAATGGTCCCAGGCTCGCGATCACCGGATGGTCCGCCCGGTAGGGCGCGACGATGGAAAACGGCAGATCGTGATCCATGATCACCGCGCGCACCACGGCACGGGCCCGGTCCGAGGTCACGATGGCTTCCGTAAACAGGGTCCAATCGCAAAAATTGCCGCAGGGTTTTTCGAACGAGCGCTCCTTCGCCGCGTAGATGCGCCGGATCGCCTCGTCGCCGTGGCCGACGATGGCGTAGCCGACACTGACCGGAAAAATTGCCACGCCGCCCGCGCGCACCGTGTCGAATATTCCACGGGCGTCCTCGACGATTGGGCGATCATCGAACATTGTCATCCATCCCATCAACGGGGCCGACCAGGCCGGCCGAAAACGGCACCCTTGCCACTTGTTCTTGCAAATCGGTCGCAAAAAAGATGTTGCGATCGACTCGCATCTTGACACAAACTTATACCCCATGATGCCGGCTGGGCACTTGATAAAGAATTCTGCCCGCCACAAGACATGGAACTCGAGCGTGGGGTGGGGACTCTCACCTTGTTGGGGCGGCGGCGCGATGGCGACCGGAACGTCCATGGAATTCGGGAGAAAACGAAACAAAATGCGATGTCATAGATTCGGGGTTGCTTGGGTGCTGGTCGGTATCGGCATGCTCGCTCATTCGGCCTCCCCCGCCGCCGAGGTCAACCTGTATTCCTCGCGCCAGCCGTTCCTCGTCGAGCCGTTGCTCGAAGCCTTCAGGGACGCGACCGGCATCGAGGTCAACATGGCCTACATCAAGAAGGGCATGCTGGAGCGGCTCAGGGCCGAAGGGGTCAACAGCCCGGCCGACGCGATTCTGACCACCGATATCGGCGTCTTGGAGAATCATGCCCAGGCCGGGCTGCTCGATCCGGTCGACTCGAGGGTATTGACCAACAACATTCCGGCGCAATACCGTCACCCCGACGGATTGTGGTTCGGGTTGACCATGCGGGCGCGGGTGATATTCGCCCACAGGGAGCGGGTCGTCCCGGGCGAAGTGACGACCTACGAAGACCTGGCGGCGCCCCATATGAAGGGCCGGATTTGCACCCGTTCGGGCAAGCACGCCTACAATATCTCGCTGCTGGCTTCGGTCGTCGCGGCCGAGGGCGAGGCGGCGGCGGAAGCCTGGGCGCGCGGGCTCAAAGACAATCTGGCGCGCCGGCCCCAGGGCAACGACCGTGCCCAGGTCAAGGCGGTCAAGGAAGGCGAGTGCGACGTGGCGCTCGGCAACACCTATTACCTGGGTAAGATGGCGACCAACGAAAAGAATCCGGAGCAAAAGGAATGGGCGGCGGCGGTGCGCATCGTCTTTCCCAATCAGGATGGGCGCGGGACCCATGTCAACATCAGCGGCGCCGCCGTGGTCAAGGGCGCCGATCATCGTGACGACGCGATCAGGCTGATCGAGTATCTTGCCGGCGATGACGCCCAGGCAATCTACGCCCGGCGCAATTTCGAGTATCCGGTCAAGGCGGGCGTGCCGCTGTTGGAGATGGTGGAGTCCTGGGGTGCGTTCAAGTCCGATGCGGCGTTCCTGACAAAAATTGCCGAGCACCGCACCGTTGCCAGCAAGATCATGGATCGGGTGGCATTCGACCATTGACGGCTTGCCCGCCGCGCGCGCGACACCGGTGCGGGACGGCCCAGGCATCCGTGGCCGAATAGATGGCGTCGGCCGGAATCGCATTGGGCGGGCGGATCGATTGGCGCCGCTGGGTCGGCGGCTGGACCCTGGGCACGCTGGTCATCGCCGCGGTCGTGATTCTGCCGGTGGCGGCGGTGGTCGGCCTCGCGTTCACGCCCTCCGACGATATTTGGTCTCATTTGGCCGCGACCGTGCTGCCGCTCTATATCGGCACCACCCTCGAGCTGATGATCGGCGTCGGCATCGGCACGCTGGTGGTCGGCGTCGGCACCGCCTGGCTGGTCACCATGTGCCGGTTTCCCGGCCGCAAGCTGTTCGAATGGGCGCTGTTGTTGCCGATGGCGGTGCCGGCCTATGTCATCGCCTATATCTATACCGACATTCTCGAATATGCCGGGCCCGTGCAGGGTTCTCTGCGCGACATGTTCGCCTGGAGCACCAAGAGTGACTACTGGTTTCCGGAAATCCGGTCCATGGGCGGCGCGGTTTCGATGATGACCCTGGTGCTCTACCCCTATGTCTACCTGTTGTCGCGGGCGGCGTTTCTCGAGCAATCGGTTTGCGTGCTGGAAGCCAGCCGGGTGCTGGGCCGGGGCCCGTGGCGGAGTTTCTTCTCGGTCGCCCTGCCGTTGGCCCGGCCCGGGATCGTGATCGGCGTTTCGCTGGTGCTGATGGAAACATTGAACGATTTCGGCACCGTTGATTTCTTCGCCGTGCCGACGTTCACGCTCGGCATTTTCGACGTTTGGCAGAACATGAACAGCATTTCCGGCGCCGCCCAACTGGCGGCCTTGCTGTTGGTGTTCGTTTTCTTGCTGGTGTTGGCCGAGCGTTTTTCCCGGCGCAAGCAGCGTTTTCACCACACCACCACCAAATACCGGTCCATCCCGGGCCACCCGATGGGCACCGGTCTCACGGCCTTGGCGGTCGCGGCCTGCGCCCTGCCCGTCCTGCTCGGTTTCGTGGTGCCGGCGGCGACCTTGGCCGGCTACGCCGTCCGCCATTTCGACGATGCCGCGACCGGAGCGGTGCTCGGCCACGCGGCCAACAGCGTCGGCCTCTCGGCCCTGGCCGCGACACTCGCGGTGTTGGTGGCGATCTTCATGGCCTACGGCGTGCGCCTGCACGGTGGCGGACTGCTCAAGGTCCTGGCCCGGATCGCGGCGATGGGCTACGCGGTGCCGGGTTCGGTGTTGGCGGTGGGCGTGATCATCGTCCTGGCCGGAT
>CAJWQN010000264.1 GCA_913045505.1 uncultured Rhodospirillaceae bacterium
CACCTGATCACGATCGTCGGCGAAATCGGGAAAATCCAGGTGGCAGTGGCTGTCCACCAGCATCACGAGGCCTTGGCCGCCCCGGCCGCGACATGGCGCGGAAACACCCCTTCGGGTTTGGGCAAGGGCGTGCCGGGCGCAAGCATGCCGGCCGCGCCCAACGCTCGGAAATCGCGGGCGTCGGCCGGCACCGCGAGCTGATCGAGAATCCGACCCGCCGCCAGCGGCACCACCGGCTGAGCCAGGATCGCCACATGGCGGATCACTTCGGCGAGCACATGGAGGACCGTCGCCATGCGGTCCGGGTCCGATTTGCGCAGCGCCCAGGGCGCCTGGCGGTCGACATAGCCGTTGGCTGCCCGAATTTCGGTCCAGATTCGTGCCAGGGCCTCGTGAATCGCCTGCCGGGCCATCATCGCCCGGATATCGCCAAGCATCCCGTGGGCACCGGCCAGCAATGCCTCGTCGTCGTCGCCGAGGGGACCCGGCTCCGGCATCGCAGCGGCGCAATTGTTGTGGATCATCGACAAGGTCCGCTGGGCCAGATTGCCGAAATCATTGGCCAGATCGCTGTTGACCCGGCCGATCAGGGCGGCCTGGGAAAAATCGCCGTCATTGCCGAACGGGACCTCGCGGAGCAGGAAGTAGCGCACCTGGTCCAGGCCGTAGGTGTCGACCAGATGAAACGGTTCGACCACGTTGCGCAGGCTTTTTGACATCTTTTGGCCTTCGACCGTCCACCAGCCATGGGCGAACACGCGGCCTGGCGGTGCGACCCCGGCCGCCATCAGAAATGCCGGCCAATAGACCGCGTGGAAGCGCAGGATGTCCTTGCCGACCATATGCACATCCGCCGGCCAGAAGGTCCGGTAGATGTCGCAGTCGGTGTCCGGATAGCCGGCCGCGGTTATGTAATTGGTCAGCGCATCGAGCCAGACATACATGATGTGATCGGCGTCGTTCGGCACCGGCACACCCCAAGCGAAGCTCGTGCGCGAAACCGAGAGGTCCTGCAGACCGCTCTTGACGAAGCTCACGACCTCGTTGCGCCGGCTCTCTGGCAGGATGAAATCGGGTTGGCGGGCATAGAGGTCGAGCAAGGGCTGTTGCCACCGTGACAAGCGGAAGAAATAGCTCGGCTCCTCGACCCATTCGACCGGCGCGCCGGAAGGCGCGCACCGTGTGCCCCCCTCCCCTTTGCTCAGTTCCGATTCGGCGAAGAACGCCTCGTCGCGCACCGAATACCAGCCCGCGTAGCTGCCGAGATAAATATCGCCGGCCGCGACCAGCGCCTTCCAGATCGCCTGGCTGGCGCGGGTGTGGCGCGGCTCGGTGGTGCGAATGAAGTCGTCGTTGGTGGCGCCGAGCTTGACCGTGAGGTCACGAAACCGCCGCGACACCCGGTCGGTGAAGGCCTGGGGCTCCTCGCCCGCCGCCTGGGCCGATTTCTCGACCTTTTGGCCGTGTTCGTCGGTACCGGTCAGGAACATCACCCGCTTGCCGTCGAGACGCATGAATCGGGCCAGCGCGTCGCACGCGATCGTGGTATAGGCGTGGCCCAGATGGGGCACGTCGTTCACATAGTAGATCGGCGTGGTGATATAGAAGGCGTCAGCCTCGGACATCCGCGTATTCTCCCGGCAAGGTCGCCATCATGCCCGCGCAACAGATTCGAGGGCGGTGAACGCGGACAGGACCACCTGCTTGCGGTTCAGGTTGATCCGCTCGGCGCGGGCGGCGAGGCGGCTGATGTTTTCCCACAGCGCCACCCATTGATCAAGGTCGCCTCGACCGATCACGCGCCGCGCGGCATCGAATTCACCGGGCACAATCTCGGTCGGCATCGCCTCGCGCCCGACCGCGGCAATGGCGCGGGCGAGCCATTGACACAGCAAATCCATCGCGGTGACGTAGGCGGCCTCGGCTCCGGCGCGGGCCAAGCGGTCGCCCAGCGCATGGAGTGCCGGTACGTCGAGGTCCGGCAGGCTTGCCACCAGCGTCATCATGGACTTGTAGAGGTCGACGCCGCCACCCGCCGCCAGGCCCAAGGCTTGTCCGGGAGAGCCGCGGCCGAGGCGAGCGAGCACCACCGCCTCTGCCGCGTCCAGGTCCGGGGCCAGACGGCCGAGAACCGCGATCACGTCAGCATCATCGAGTGGCGTCAGGGCCAGGCGCCGGCAGCGCGAGCGGATGGTCGGCGGCAGCCGGCCGGGGACATGGCTGACCAACAAGATCAGGGCCCGTGGCGGCGGCTCCTCGATCAGCTTGAGCACGGCGTTGGCGCCGGCGCGATTGAGTTCGTCGGCAACATCGACGATCGCGACGCGCCAGCCCCCTTCGGCCGGCGTCAGGCTCAGGAATTCTCCCAGCCGGCGGACGTCCTCGACCACGATTTCCCGCCGTATGCGCCTTGTTTTCGGATGGATGGTGCGTTCGATCACCAACAAATCCGCGTGCCCTCCCGACCGGACCCGATGAAACACCGGGTGCGCGGGATCGAGCGCCAGGGGGTCGGCCTTGCCCGGGTCGTCAAACAGGGCCGCCTGGGACCCGGTCGTGCCCCCGGCCGCGCCTTCGGCCAGCACCCAGCGAGCGAACCGGTAGGCCAGGGTTGCCTTGCCAACCCCACGCGGGCCCGTGATCAACCAGGCATGGGCCAGCCGCCCCGAGTCATAGGCGGCACGAAGCGCCCGCTCGGCGTCCCGGTGCCCGAAGAGATCCGGAGTCGCGCGCGGCCCCGGGATCTCGGACTCCTGGTTCTTGCCCGCCCGCGGCTCAGCCACGCCCGTCTTCCACCAACCGCTCGGCGACCGCCTGGTGCACACTCTGGGCCACCGCGTCGGCGATGCCCGTGGCGTCGATCACCAGGCACCGCTCCGGAGTCCGCCGGGCGATGTCCAGATACCCGGCGCGCAGCCGTTCGTGAAAATCCGACCCCATCCGTTCGTAACGATCCGCGCCGCCCCGCGCCGCCGCCCGCGCTAGGCCTTCGGCCACCGGCAAATCGAGAATCAACGTCAAATCGGGGGCGAAATCGCCGACCGTCAGATCGTAAAGCCGCACGATCATCTCCCGGTCCAAACCCATGCCGTAACCCTGATAGGCCATGGTCGAATCGGCGAACCGGTCGGACACCACCCAGGTTCCCCGCTCGAGAGCCGGCCAAACGGTCTCGACCAGATGGGCGCGCCGGGCCGCGAAGTGAAGCAGCGCTTCCGCCCGCGCGTCCCATTGATCCGGCGCACCCTCGATCAGGAGCGCCCGAATCCGCTCGGCCCCAGGGGCGCCTCCGGGCTCGCGGGTGGCCACGGCGTCGATCCCCCGGGCCGCCAGCCAATCGACCAGGCGGCGGGTCTGGGTTGATTTGCCGGCGCCCTCCCCGCCTTCGAATGTGATCAGCCTGCCCTGCTTCACGGGACCTGACCAGGGTTGCCCCATTCAGTCCGCCGCCGGCCCGAATAGCAGATAGCTCACCGCCGCGGCCAGCCGGCGAAACACGCCCAGGCTGCCGACCGCCTGGCCGGCGACCAGCGGCATGGTGATGGTCGCCATGTCCGGGGCGTTGATTTCGAGCCGGCCCAGGGGCGCTCCGGCGGCGATCGGCGCCGGGATCGGCGAATCCATCACCGCCTTGACCTGGAGGTCCCCGCGGTTCGCCCGCGCCAGGGTCACGATGACGTTGCGGTTGATCACCAAGGGTACCCGCGCCCGCTCGCCGAGCCAGACATCGGCGGTCTCGACCACCTCTCCGGTCGTGAACAGGGTGTAGTTGTCGAACTCGCGGAAGCCATGATTGAGCAGCCGAGTCGCTTCCGCGGCCCGTTGACGCGCCGATTCCAGCCCGCCGATCATCAATATCAACCGCCGCCCGTTGCGCAGCGCGGTTGCCGTCAGACCGTAACCGGCCGCCTTGGTGTGCCCGGTCTTCATGCCGTCGGCGCCCAATTCCTTGTAGAGCAGCGGGTTGCGGTTGCCTTGACGAATGTCGTTGTAGGTGAAGCTCTTTTCCGCGAAATAGGGGAAGTAATCGGGAAACTCGACGATCGTGCGCCGGGTCAGCAAAGCGAGATCGCGGGCACTCATGTAATGGCCATCGGCGGGCCAGCCGGTGGCGTTGGCGAAAGCGCTGTTGGTGAGACCGA
>CAJWQN010000265.1 GCA_913045505.1 uncultured Rhodospirillaceae bacterium
AGCCGCTTTTGATCGCGCCGCAGGCGAATCTCGGTCGGCCAATGGCGGGCTGTGTCGGCCGCGGCGGCGGTCACGAGTCCGCGTCCGGAGCGTCGAGCGCGCGCGCTTCGTCGACGAGCATGATCGGAATGCCGTCCCGGACCGGGTAGGCGAGCCCGGCCTGATCGCTGATCAATTCCTGGCGGGCGCGGTCGTAACGCAGCGGGCCATGGGTCAGCGGGCAGACCAGGATTTCGAGCAGTTTGGCATCGACGGTCTGGGCGCTCCTGGGGTCGGGGCCGTCGTCGTCCGGCGCCGCTGGTGTGTCGCTCATGTCGTGGCGTCCTCCCGGGTCGATCAATGAGGTGCGGCGGTGCCGTCGGCGCGGTCCAGAACCGACATCGCCAGCAGTGAAATCATCAGTTCGGCGCGGGCGCCCGGACTCGGCGATTCGAGCAGTGCCTGTTTTTCCCGGGGCGCGAACGGACAGGCCATCGCCAACGACGTGACCAGCTGATCGCCGGGCGCGTTCTCGAGCGCTTTCCAATCGACCCAGATGTGATGGCTCTCGAAATAGTTGCGCAAGGCCGACAACAGCCGATCGCGATCGAGCGCGCCGCGCTCGGCGGTGGCCAAGTCGTCCGTGAACCGGGACCAATCCGCGATCACGCGCCGATACCCTTTCCGCGAGGCCGGCTCGTCGGCGATCTCGAACCGGCACAGGCCCGAGAGCGAGATCAGATAGCGGCCATCGTCGGTTTCCGAGAGTGACGTGATCCGCCCGGCGCAGCCGATCCGGTAAACCTCGACACGATCGCTCGCCTCCTCGGGCGCGACCGGTTGGACCATGCCGATCATCCAGTCGCTGGCCAGCGCGTCCCGGGTCATGGCCAGATACCGGGGCTCGAAGATATTGAGCGGCAGCTGGCCACCGGGCAACAGCAGAACGCCGGCGAGCGGGAATATCGGGATCGCCTCGGGCAATTGCGCGATCGTGGGCGCCGGCATGCGCTGCTCAAGAGAACAGCAGGGTCGATAGCCGGCCGCGCGCGTCCACGGTCAGCGCATCGGTCGGCCCCATGGCCTCGAAGAACTTGACCAGTTGCTTGCGCGCGGCCTCGTCGTTCCAACTTCGGGCGCGGCGCACGATTTCCAGCATTTCATCGATCGCCGCCTCGCGCTGACCGGAGCCGAACAGCGCCATCGCCAAATCATAGCGGGCTTGGTGATCATCGTCTTTGGCATCGAGACGCTGGCGCAAGCCGGCGAGATCGGCGCCATCGCCACCTCCTTCGGCGGCTTCCTCGGCCAGTTCCAGGGCCGCGCGGGCGCCGGCGATGTCGGTGTCCTCGCCGGCTCCGCCCGGCGCGGACTCGAGCGCGGCGCGGGCGCCGGCCAGATCGCCGGCGGCCAGCCGGCAGCGGGCGATGCCGGCGATCGCCGCGGTATTGCCGGGCTCGTGGTCCAGCACCTGGCGATAGACCGCCTCGGCATTGGCATGATCGCCGCCGGCCGCGGCCTGAGAAGCGTGCCCCAAGGCTTGGGCCACCGGCGACGGCCCGCCATCGCCCCCAAGCCGCTCGATGAAGCTCTTGATCTGGCTGTCCGGCAGCGCGCCGACGAAGCCGTCGACCGGGCGCCCATCCTTGAACGCGAACACCGCCGGGATCGACTGAATCTGAAGCTGGGCGGCCAGTTCCTGGTTCTGATCGATATTGACCTTGACCAGCTTGACCGCGCCCCCGGCGGCAACCACCGCGCGCTCGATCGCCGGTCCCAACTGCTTGCACGGCTCGCACCACGGCGCCCAGAAATCGACGATCACGGGAACCTGTTTCGAGGCCTCGATAACATCGACCGCGAAACTCCGGGTGTCGCCGTCCTTGACCAGATCGGTCGCGGGCGCGCCGCCGCCGGCGCCTATAATCGGTTCCATGTGGTCTCCAGTTCCTCGGTCCCGCCGGTCTCCGGCGCGACCCGCTCGGGCTCGCCGTCCCGCTCGAAGTCGATGATATAGGCGAGGTGGCCCGAGGCGGCAATGAACCTCTTCAAGTCCGCGCTCCTAATCGTCGTGGTCGCGTCGTTGGTGAGCGGATGATAATTGAGCCGGGGCGCCGCGAGCATGTCGGCGTCGAGGACCACCGTGACCTCATGGTCGGGATCGTTGATCAGGGCGAACGGGGTCACCGCGCCGGGGGCGACGCCGAGGATGGCGTCCAGCGCCTCCGCCCCGGCGAACGACAGATTGCCCGCCTTGAGCCGCTTGGCCAGGCGCTTGAGATCGATCGGGCGCGCCTCGTCGGCGACCAGGAGCCAGTGGCGGCCCTTCTTGTTCTTCAGGAACAGGCTCTTGCAATGGCCGCCCGGGATATCGCCGCGCAGGCGCTGACTGTCGGCGACCGTGAACAGCGGCGCATGACGCACGGTCGTGGTCTCGATGCCGAGCGCCTCGAGCCGGGCCAGCAATTGCGCCTCCGTCGCCGCCATGGCCGCCATTATAGGCCGCCCGCGCCCCCGGCCAAGGCCCGGCGCCCATGCCCGGGGCCCATGCCCGGCGCCAAGGCCCCGCACATGGGCGCCCTTGCCAAGCACCCCGCTGAGCTTATATATCTGCCGCCGCGCCGCCGTCGGGCGGCAAAGCGGAGCGCGGGCGTAGCTCAGGGGTAGAGCACAACCTTGCCAAGGTTGGGGTCGTGAGTTCAAATCTCATCGCCCGCTCCAATTTATCCAATTATTTCAAAATATTATGGGGTCGGTCGAGATTTTCACCGTGTGCCGTCCTTATGGGGGAAGCACTGGGGAAGCACCTGGACAGAAGTCGTGGCCGATAATTTTCCAGCGACTCTTTTATTTTGGGGGGAATCCGTGCAAATGGCCCGCCCGACATTATCGGCATTTTGGTCGCGCTGAGCACAATCGGATCGGCGTAGGCGAACAGGGTGACCGCAGGCGCCGACTCGTTTTTATGGGCGCTTGTGCGGAGGGCGCAATGCAGGACTAACGCACCCAAGTAGTCGCGCCCCGATCTTAAGCGGGGCGCCATTGCGGAGGTGTCTGTGGGCTTTCATGTCAAGTTACGGGAGCTGTGCGGGGGCTGGGCCGAGCAGTCCGGCGATTCGGTCGCGGTTATCGTCCAACATATTGCGGTGCAGACCGCAGCCGGGGCCTTTCCTGTGCGGATCTTTCAAAAGTTCCAGGGGAGGGTCCCGCTACCGGGCGCCCAGCGCTACTATATCGGGACCGGTCAGCTCGCATCGATCGCGGAGGGTCTGAGTTCAGACATTGAAGCCGTTTGAAGGGGCGCCCGGACGGCCATGGAGGAGATAATTGCTCCCGTGGATGATGTGGTCGCTTTCTGCAGAGAAGGCGGCACGAGACCGCCACCCTGTATTACCAGAAAATCAGGACGTTTGGACTGGCTTAACGCCAAGGACCTGGCGCCCACAGCCGAGGCAGCTGCCGATAATGTGATATCAGCCGCTAAACTGAAAAACGTTGCCGACGATTTGTCCGAGAAAATCGAACAGGATGAGAATGGCGGCACAGGACGACGAACTCGGCGCTGACCTAGCGGATCGCCCCGCCATTGTCTTTGCGAAAGTCCGAAATCGTCATGTGATCCGGGACCAGGCGGTGGCACAGCCACATCACTTCCACATTGCGGCCCGCCTCCCGCTCCATCCGGAGGCTCGATTGAACCCGGTTGAGATAGCCGTAAATATGGAGCTTCAACAAAACCGACGGGTGATAGGCTGACCGTCCCGTCGCTCGCGGATCAATGCTGCTAAAACCGAGCCCGCCAAGATCAAGCTCATCGACAAAGGCATCAACAACACGAACCGCGTTGTCGTCATCGATCCAGTCTTCAAGACGATCGGGGAACAACGTGCCCTGTGAGTGATCCACAACTTCAGCGCCCTCACCAGCTTCCCGTGGCAAGTCCGATAGCTCTGACGCCGCACTTTGCGCAGCCGTAGTCAGAAGGACCGCATCACTTGGCAGCGCTTCGAGCGGCACACGGTGCAATGGCTGTCAACGGCGGAGAGAAATGGGACCAGGGGGCGGCGTAAAAAGGGACCAGGCTGGGTTTTGGTCTTGTCCACGGAGTCCACGGGAGGGACCCGCGCGCGACGCGCAGCCGCTT
>CAJWQN010000266.1 GCA_913045505.1 uncultured Rhodospirillaceae bacterium
GAGCACGATCGCGAACCGCTTGCCCACGTTGTCCTTGGTCAGGGCGCCGAACTTGCGCCCGCCGGCGGCGTCGAAGCGAAGCGACACCACCGGTTGGTTGTCCTGGAAGGTCGGCTGGGCATCGACCAGATTGTCGCCGCTCACCGAGACCCGTTTGCGGATCACGACCGGCACCGGCTCACCCTCGTTGTAGCGCGGGTTCTGCTCGTACAAGACCTCGGAGCCGGGCGGCACCCGGCCACGGATCGCGTCCTCGATCGGGGTCGCCTCGTCGACCATGCGGAAGTTCATCTTCGCGGTCTTGCCGAGCAGGCGCTTGATCCGTTCGGGGTCGTCGACGCCGGGAAGCTGGAGCAGGATCCGGTCCTCGCCCTGGCGCTGGATGGTCGGCTCGCGGGTGCCGGTCTCGTCGATCCGGCGGCGCACGATCTCGATCGATTGTGAGACCACCGCCCGCTGGCGCTCGGTGCGCGCCTGTTCGGTCAGGGTGATGGTGGCATTGCCGGCGCCGTCGATCGCCACCTCGGCACCGGGATCGACATCACCCAACAGGCCGCCCGCAACCTCGATCTCGGCGGCGTCCCTGATCGTCAGGGTCACCCCTTCAGAGGAGCGGCCCAGTCCGGTATAGCCGATCCTCTCGCCACGCAGCGCGACCCGCACCTCATCGACCATGGTCTCGAGCTGCTCGGCGAACACGGCGTCGATATCGACCTCGAGCAACAGGTGGGAGCCGCCCTGCAGGTCGAGCCCCAGGCTGATCTGGTCGTGGGGCAGCCAGTCCGGCAAGGATTCGGCGGTGATACGGTCGAGAAGATTGGGCAGCGCATAGACCACCCCGAGCAGCGAGATGATCGCGACCAGCGCAATTTTCCAGGTTTCAAACCGCAGCATGTCTCAGGCCCGCACCCGCGCCGAGTCGTTCGTCAATGGCCGCCGGCGCCCACCTCACGACTCGTCGCTCTTGCCCTTCTTGTCTTTCTTGCCGCCGTTGTCGTCACTGCCGCGGCGCGGCTCGGTCTTGGCGGCAAGCTCGGAGATGGTGCCGCGCGCGGCCTTGACCCGCACCCCGTTGGCGATTTCCAGGACCACGGTGTTCTGGTCCTCGACCTTGGCGACCGTGGCGTAGAGGCCGCCCGCGGTCACCACCTTGTCGCCCCGTTGCAGATTGCCGACCATTTCGCGATGGGATTTGGCCTTCTTCTGTTGCGGGCGGATCAACAGAAAGTAGAACACGACAAAAATCAGGACCAGCGGCAGCATCTGGACCATGAGGCCGCCGCCTTCGGCCCCGGCATCCTGGGCATAGGCCGTGGCGATGAACATGTGGATTCCGGCCCTCCGCGAGCCCCTCAGAATGGTGAGCCGGACTATACCGATACCCGAAGCCATTGCAACAGAATGGCCGGCGCACGGCACCAGGCGCCAATTGACCGCTCGAGGTCCGATGTTTAGGGTCCGCCCGCCGATGGCCGACGACCAAGACATAGCCCCGCAGCTGCGCCGGATCGCCGACGCCCTCGACCGCCTGGCGCCGACGGTCCCGGCGGCTCTCGATCTGGGCGCGGCGGATGCCTTCTTGTGGCAGGCGGAGCAAGGCCGCCTGCATCCCGTGACCACGGTCAGCCGGGTCGATCTGGCCTTGCTCAAGGGCATCGATCATGTCCGCGACATCTTGCTCGACAACACCCGCCGGTTCGCCGCCGGCCTGCCGGCCAACAACGCCCTGCTTTGGGGCGCGCGCGGCATGGGCAAGAGCTCGCTGGTCAAGGCGGTCCACGCCGCGATCAACGGCGAGGCGACGGCTTCGCTGGCGTTGATCGAAATCCACCGCGAGGACATCGAGTCCCTGCCCCGGCTGCTGGAATGCGTGCGCGGCCACGGCCGGCGTTGCCTGCTGTACTGCGACGACCTGTCCTTCGACCATGACGATACCGCCTACAAATCGCTCAAGGCCGTGCTCGAGGGGGGCATCGAGGGCCGCCCCGACAACGTGGTCTTCTACGCCACCTCCAACCGCCGCCACATGATGCCCCGCGACATGATCGAAAACGAACGCTCAACCGCGATCAATCCGTCGGAAGCGGTGGAAGAGAAGGTGTCGCTGTCGGACCGGTTCGGCCTGTGGCTCGGATTCCATGCCTGCAACCAGGACGTCTATCTGGAGATGATCGAGAGCTACGCGGCCGCCTACGGCCTGGACCTGGCCGCCGAGACCCTGCGCGCCGAGGCCGTGGAATGGTCGATCACCCGTGGCGGCCGGTCGGGACGGGTCGCCTGGCAATACATCCAGGACCTGGCCGGCCGATTGGGCAAACAACTCGCCCCTTGATCGATCTCGATGACAGCGCCCCCTATTGCCAGCTCAGATGGGTCACCGGGTCGACCGCCTTGGATCCGCGGCGGAGTTCGAAATGGGTCTGCGGGCTGGCGACGTTGCCGGTTCGCCCGACCTCGGCGATGACCTGGCCCCGGCCGACGGTGGCACCGCGACCGACCAGGATCGCCTGATTGTGGGCGTAGGCCGAGGTCCAGCCATCGGCGTGGCGGATCAGGATCAGATTGCCGTAGCCGCGCAATTCGTTGCCGACATAGACCACGACCCCGTTCTCGGCCGCGCGCACCGGGCTGCCGGCGCCGGCCGCGATATTGACGCCGTCATTGTGCCGGTTGCCGGGCTTGGCGCCGAACGAGGAGATCAGCTTGCCGCTGACCGGCCACAAGAACCGGGTCGAGGCCCGCGCCGGCGGTTTCGGCACCGGCCCCGGCAGCGCCTTGGGAATCGCCGACGACGCGGCGCGGGCAGTCGCGGGCTCTTGTGTCTCGGGCGTCCGTGCCTGGGGCCTGGCGACGACGTCCGCGGCCGGCGGCTCGGAGACCTTGGCCGGGCAGGCCGGCTCACGGCTCACCGGCGGCAGCCGCAGCCGCTGCCCGACCGCGATCGTATAGGGCGGCACGATCCCGTTGAGCCGCGTGAGGGTCGCCATATCGACCCCGTGACAACGGGAAATCCGATACACCGTGTCGCCTTTTCGCACCATATATTCCGTCCGCGGCGGCAACTTCAGCACTTGGCCGACGACCAGGCCATAGGGCGGCGCGAGCCGGTTGATCTCGATCAGGCCGCGGATCGCGACCTGATGGGTGCGGGCGATCCGGTGGATCGAATCGCCGTGACGTACGATCACGGTGGCGGCGGGCGCCGATGGCGCGAGAGCCTCCGAGGACGACCTGGCGGGCAATGGCCGCTCCGTGTCGGGAGCCGGGGCGCTCATCGGCGGTGGCCGCCAGCATCCGCCGAGCGCGGCTCCGATGGCGATAAGCAGGGCCACGGCGGCGAGGCCCGGGAAACGGGCCGTGGCGCCATGCCGCCCCTGGCTCATCCCGCGTCAGCCGGCATGCCGCCGTCGATCAACGGCACGAACCGTACCGGCAGCAGGTCCTCGCGGTGACATCCGTTCTTGTCGCGCCGGATTCGGCACAGCATCTGATCGCCGCCCTCCGGGCCGATCGGGATTACCATCACGCCGCCGACCGAGAGTTGGTCGAGCAGAGCCGGAGGCGCGACCGCCGCCGCCGCGGTCACCACGATTCGTTCGAACGGGGCCTGCGCGGGCCATCCCAGGCTGCCGTCTCCCACTCGGGTGGTAATGTTGTGCAGCCGGAGCGCGGCGAACCGCGCCTCCGCCGCGACCACCAGGTCGCGGTGGCGTTCCACGGTGTAGACCCGCCGGCAGAGCTTGGCCAGGATCGCGGTCTGGTAGCCCGAGCCGGTGCCGATTTCCAAGACCTTGCCGCGATCCCCCACGTCCAGCGCCTCGGTCATCGCCGCGACCAGGCTTGGCTGGCTGATGGTCTGGCCGCAGGCGATCGGCAGCGCCCGGTCGTCATGGGCGTGATCGACATGATTCTCGAGCACGAACAGATCCCTGGGCACCGCTTCCATGACGCCCAAAATCCGCAAATTGGTGACCCCCGCCTTGCGAATTTCCAACAACAAGCGGGCTTTGCCGATCGCGTCGCTAGTGGTTCGCTCCACGACGGTCAACCGAGCGCTTCATTCAGGCGCGACATGGTCT
>CAJWQN010000267.1 GCA_913045505.1 uncultured Rhodospirillaceae bacterium
GGCGAGAATTTTCGCGGCCAGCGGCGCCGGCGTGACCGCGGCCGGCGCCTTCCGCAATTCAGTGGCCTCATCGGCACCGACAGCGATCGCCGCCATCAGCTTGGCCCTGGGGCCGATCGGCAGGCCGATCTCCTTGACCATCGCCTCGGTCAAATGGGGCAGGGCGTCAAGGTCGATCCGCTCGGCCTCGAAGGCGTCGGCGTAGTCGCCCAGGTCCCGTGCCTCGAGCCACTGGCGAATCTCCGACATGAGCTACCTGCGTTCGCGAGGCGGCGTCATTCGGCGGCCTTGTCGGGGGCGTCGAGGGCGGCGCGCACCGCGTCCAGATCAGGGTCCTTGATGGTGAAGCAGTTCTCCGGGGCCGGGAAGGCGCCACCCCGGACCTCGGCCTGAAAGTCGTCCAGGGCCCGGCCGATTTCCTCGGCGACGTTGCAATAGCGCTTGGCGAAGCGCGGCAGGAAGCGGTCAAACATGCCGATCAGATCGTGGAGGACCAGCGTTTGGCCGCTGCAATGGGGGCCGGCGCCGATGCCTGAGGTCGGTATCGCC
This sequence comes from uncultured Rhodospirillaceae bacterium, assembly GCA_913045505.1. Classification (GTDB taxonomy): domain Bacteria; phylum Pseudomonadota; class Alphaproteobacteria; order UBA7887; family UBA7887; genus CAJWQN01. The sequence continues at coordinate 550 of CAJWQN010000267.1, forward strand.
AGCCGTTCCGTGATCAACCCGGCGATGCGATCGGGAATCGCCTCCAGCACGATCGCGAAGCAGCCCGCCGCCTCCAGGGCCTCGGCGTCGCGGATCAGTTGCAGACTTCCGGCCACGTCCTTGCCCTGGACCTTGAAGCCGCCGAGCTTGGTCGCGGTCTGGGGGGTGAGGCCGATATGACCCATCACCGGCACCCCGGCCTCGACGATCGCCCGCGCGGTTCCGGCGAAGGCCTCCCCACCCTCCATCTTGACGACATCGGTGCCGCCTTCCTTCTGCATGCGGATCGCGTTCCTGATCGCGTCCTCGGCACTGGCGTGATAGGCGCCGAAGGGCAGATCGCCGACCACGATCGCCCGCTCGACGGCGCGACTCACCGCCTTGGCGTGATGGATCATCTCGTCCATGGTCACCGGCACGGTGCCCCCATAGCCGAGCGCGGTCATGCCAAGGGAATCGCCGACCAGAATCAAGTCGATGCCGGCCCGATCGATCAGCAGCGCGGTCGGATAATCGACCGCGGTGACCTGAAAGAACGGCTCGCCGCGCGCGACCTTGGCCGCGATTGCCGCGATGGTCAGCTTTTTCGGCGCGTCCGCCATGCCCCCCCCGGACTCCCGAAACCCTCAGGCCGCCGCCGCTCGAGGGCCTCGGACCAGCCCGCCGGGCAGGGCGCCGGTGGCCGCGCCATGCTCGAAGGTCGGCACGCCGTTGACGATGGTCGCGCGGTCGCCCCGGTGCCATCGACGATCTTGCCGTCGCGGATCACCAAATCATGCATGACGCTTCCCCCGATAGCCGGTTTCGTCGGCCCGCCGGCTCGGCACGGCGATTGTGACGCCAAGGCGAACCCGGAACAAGAGCGCGGCGTGAGCCTAGACAGCCTCCCAGCCACCGTTGGCGGCGGAGCGGAACAGGGCGTCGATCACGGCCATGTTGCGGACCGCGTTCTCCAGCGGAAATGGGCTCGGGGCGCCGGTCCGAACGCGCTCGGAAAAACCGTCGCCTTGAAGAGTATACTGGTCCACCGCCGAAAAGCGCTGTTCGCTGGCCGCCAGCGCGCCGGGAAAGGTGCCGTCGCCGATCAGGATGCGGCAATCGCGGTCCGGCTCCATGACGAACGGCAGTTCGACGTGCAGCCAGCCCTCGGTGCCCAGAAGCTGCATGGTCTGGAAACGGGCAAGCTGGGTGGCACAGGTAAAGCTCGCCTGGGCATCGCCGAAGTCGAGCATGGCGCTGGTCAGCCGGTCGGTGGCGAAATCCGGATCGCGCTCCATCAAGGCGACCGCGCGAGTCGGCTCGGCGTCGAGCACGAACCGGGACATGGTGATCGGATAGCTGCCGATGTCGTAGAGCCCGCCGCCGCCGACCTCGACCCGGTTGCGGATGTTGTCCGGGTCCATGTTCCGATAGGTGAGGCAGCCCTGAATGGCCCGCAACCGGCCGATTCGGCCGGACCGCACCTGCTCTCGCGCCCACAGCCACTGAGGATTGTTGCGGACCATGAACGCCTCTTCGATGCGGACTCCGGCGCGATCCCGAGCCGCGATCAGGGTCTCGGCCTCGGCGGCGGTCATCGCCAACGGCTTCTCGCACAGCACATGCTTGCCGGCATCGGCGGCGCGCGCCGTCCAGGCCACATGCATGTGGTTGGGCAGCGGATTGTAGATCGCCTCGATCTCGGGGTCGGCCAGCAGCGCCTCGTATGAATCATGGGTGCGGGGGATGCCCAGCCGCGCCGCCGCCTCCGACGCCCGCGCCTGATTTCGCGATGCTATGGCCTCTATCCGGCATAGTGTCCCGCGCTGCATCGCCGGGATCACCTTTTCGGTCCCGATCTTGGCGGTGCTCAAGACTCCCCACCGCACCGGTTCCATGATCTGGTCCTCGTCCCGCCCGGCGTCCACTACGACCGACCGAAGCCGGATGCGTAGACCGGGTCGAGTCGGCCGAGGGCTTCGGCCGGCAGCGGGCCGCGCGCGGCCGCCTCCAGCGCTTCCTCCAAATGGCTCAGTTCGGCGAGACCGACGATCACGCAGGCGATGGCGTCATTGGCCAGCGAGAACCGGATCGCGGTCTGGGCGCGGCTGCCGTGATCGGTGCCGAGGGCCTCGAACACCGCCTTGGTGCGCCGTTCCTCGGCGGCGATCCCGGTTTGGGTGGTGACCGGCATTTCGCGGCCCGTGCGATGATCGGTGGCCAGCACCCCGGCGGCCAGCGCGCGAATGTTCATCACCGCGACACCATGGTCGCGGCAGGCATCGATGACTCCGCCGAAATCATGCCCGGACCAGCGCTGGGGCATCAGGCGTCCGGCGCTGGGGTTGAGCAGATTGTAATAAACCTGGGCGGAATCAAATCGGCCGCTGGCAACGGTTTCGCGGCAAGCGGCGGCGTCGCCCAAGGCGGTGAACCCGATAAATTCGGTCAGCCCCTGCCGCCGCATCCGATCGAGCCCGTCGGCCACTCCGTTCTGTCCCAGCACATTGTCGAGCCCGAGCGCGCCGGTGCCGGCGCGGACTCGAATCGGGTTGTGAAGCTGAAGCAAGGTCACCGATTCCCGACCGAGGCGGGTCAGGCTGGCGCTCAGGCTGGCTTCGATTTGACCGGGAATATCGTCGAGATGATCGGCGGCGATTGTCACCTTGGTCGACAGATACGGACTCTCATCGACCTCCCGCAACAGCCAACCCAGCGCCTCCTCGGATTTGCCGGCACCATAGGCGGGCGCGGTGTCTATCCAGTTGATCCCGCGGTCCAGGGCCAGGCGCAGAGCGGCGCGCTTGGTGTCGTCGTCGGCATGAATCAAGATGCCACCCACATAGCCGCCGCCGAAAGCGATCTCCGAGACTTCGAGGCCGGTCCGTCCAAAGCTACGGGTGTTCATGCGCGACTCCGTGATCCGGCCCGTGCCGGGTGCGGGGCCAATGTTAGCAGAGCCGGTCCGGGGTGGCGATGCGCGGTCATCGTAGATGGCGCCCGCATCGGACCGAAGCATCGGTTATACTCCGATCCTGCCGCCAGGACCGTGGCGAGAGCAACCGGAGCCGATCGATGCCCTTTGTCGTTCGAGATACCTATGGAAATATTGTCGGCGTGGTCAATCAGGCGACCCGGGAAGCGGTCGAGGAGGTCGCCGCCGAGGATCCGGAGCTGGTCGATTTTCTGCTCGATCTGGGCGGTGAACTCAACCTCAAACGGCGGATTCTGGAAAGTGACGCCGAGATGGGACGGGTTGTTGAGGATTTGGTTGACATAATGATGACCAAGCGATTGATAAACATTACTGATTTTCCGAATGCTGCGCAGTCCAAACTGAACCTGCGCCGCCATCTCCGGGAGCGGATGAACACACTCCAAGGCTTGGTCAACGCGGATGATATCCTTTGACCGGCGCCTTGGGCATGGGCCGGCGGCCGGGACTCCTCGGGCGTTCCTTGCGGATGACGGCTTTGGCGGGGCTTGCTGTTTTATCGATGCCGGGGGACGCGGT
>CAJWQN010000268.1 GCA_913045505.1 uncultured Rhodospirillaceae bacterium
CGCCGTGACCAGCTCGGTGCCGCCGCTGCGCGCGATCCAGTGAAACAGGCGCTTGAGCAGAAGCCGCCCCAGTACGACAATGATCAGCAGCGCCACGCCCGCCTTGAACGAGGCCATGCCGATCTTGCCGAGCAGGGTGCCGACCTCGTCGCCGAGGAGAGGCACGAGGACCAGCAGCGGCACCACCACCAGATCCTGGAACAGGAGAATGGACAACGCGGTACGGCCCAGTTGAGTGGCCTGCTCGTTGCGCTGGATCACCAGTTGCAGGCCGAGCGCGGTCGATGACAGGGCCAGGGCGACGCCGATGACCAGGGCGGCATCGGCCGTGCCGCCCATCCACAGGGCGATGCCGCCGATCGCCACGGCGCTGATCGCGACCTGGGCGAGGCCGAGACCGAACACCAGATGTCGCATGGCCTTGAGCCGGGCGAAGGAAAGCTCCATGCCGATCATGAACATCAGGAACACGATGCCGAGTTCGGCCAAGGCCCGGGTTTCCCCGACCTCGGCGATCAACCCCAACCCATGTGGCCCGATCACGACTCCGGCGACGATATAGCCGAGCAACGGATCCAAACGCGCGAAGCTGAACACGCCTACCACCACGACCGCCGCCAGCAGCAAGATCAGGACGTCGGTCAGGAATTGGGCTTCGGACATGAGAGCCCGTTTGCAGCACCGCGCCCAGGGCGTCAACCCCCGGCCGGCCCGGCGGGTCGGGGTGCCGGCGATCGGCTTGCGATGGGCCGATGTTTGCGCCAAGCTGTGCGCCATGTCGGCAGGCACCGCTCTCGTGACCGGCGCCGGGGCGCGCATTGGTCGCGCCATCGCCCTCGGCCTGAGCGAGGCCGGTTGGTCCGTCGGCGTCCACCATCACCGTTCCGGCGCCGAGGCCCGAACCCTGGTCGAGACGATCATCGGCGCCGGCGGCCGGGCGGTCGCGGTGGCGGCCGATCTTCGCAGCGAATCGGAAACTCGGGCTTTGATCCCGGCCCTGGGCGAAGCCTTGGGACCGGTCACCTGCCTGATCAACAATGCCGCGGTCTTCGAACATGATTCGGCCGCCACGGTCACCGGTGCGAGCTGGGACGCCCATATGGCCGTCAATCTGCGGGCGCCGCTGATGCTGACCCAGGCGTTGGCGGCCCAATTGCCGCTCGCCGCCGAGGGCAACGTCGTCAACCTGATCGATCAGCGGGTGTGGAACCTGACGCCACATTTCGTCTCATACACGGCGAGCAAGGCCGGGCTGTGGACGCTGACCCAAACCCTGGCGCTGGCGCTGGCGCCGCGAATTCGGGTCAACGGCATCGGCCCCGGACCGACGCTGGCGAGCGCACGCCAATCGCCCGAGCAGTTCGCCGATCAGTTCGCGGCCACGCCGCTCGGTCGCGGCACCACGCCGGCCGAGATCGGTGCCGCGGTTCGGTTCGTTCTGGAATCGCCAGCGCTTACCGGGCAGATGATCGCTCTCGATGGCGGCCAGCACCTCGGCTGGTCCCATCCGCGTGACCGCCGGGCCCGCGTCGAAGAGTAGTCTGGACCGGGCCGAATCGACGCAAACCGGCGCCAGCAAAGGGTCTGCGGGTATCGAATGGGACTGGGAGGCGGGATTTTGTTCACAACGGTCTGGAACCCGCGTGACGGTGAAACAACAACCGTCGGATAATCAATGTGTCGCGACCGTGAAACCTGTTGACAAATCATTTTTGTTTAAAATCAATAAGTTAGAAAATTTGATCAAATATTAGGCAATCCGTTTGAAGTTGGCGGTTCCCGCCGAGGTTGGGCGATTCCGGGACAGTTGCTCACAAGGTTTTCCACAGGAATGGTGGATAGCTGAGCGCCCGGATTCGGGGCGGCGAGTCCGCGGCCGCGATCACGCCGACAACCCGGTTTCCAAGCCGAATTGCGGGGATCGCCGCGTTGACCCGCGCCGGGCCGATGACGATATTCATCCGATGCCGACCACCAAGGCCAGCTCGCCGTTGCCACCCGCCGCCGCCGACCCCGCGGCGCCGGGTGGCGCGACCCGCGAGCCGTTGCCCATGGGCGAGGGCGTGGCCGCGATTCGCGACAGCTTGAACACCATGCCGAGCAGTCCCGGCGTCTATCGCATGGCCAATCGCCGGGGCGAGGCGCTTTACGTGGGCAAGGCCCGCAATTTGAAAAAGCGGGTGACGAGCTACGCCAATCCGACCCGCCAGGTGAACCGGATCGCGCGCATGATCCACGAGACCGCGACCGTCGAGATCGTCACCACCCATACCGAGGCCGAAGCCCTGCTTCTCGAGGCCAACATGATCAAGCGGCTCAAGCCGCGCTACAACATCGTGCTTCGGGACGACAAGTCGCACCCCTACATCCTGCTCACCCGCGACCACGACTGGCCGCAACTTCTCAAGCATCGCGGCGCGCGTGCCCGGGGCGGCGAGTATTTCGGCCCCTTTGCCTCGGCCGGCGCGGTCAATCGGACCCTGAACGCGCTGCAGCGGGCGTTTCCGCTTCGGACCTGTTCGGACGGTGTGTTTCGGGCCCGTACCCGGCCCTGCCTCCAATATCAGATCAAGCGCTGCACCGCGCCCTGCGTGAACTACATCTCGGCCCAGGACTACGACGTCATGGTCCGCGAGAGCCGGGATTTCCTGTCCGGCAAGAGCCTCCAGGTTCAACGCCAGTTGGCGGCGCGGATGCAGCAGGCCAGCGATTCCCAGGAGTTCGAGACCGCCGCCGTACTGCGCGACCGGATTCGGGCCCTCACCCAAATCCAGTCCCATCAGGGGATCAACGTCCGCTCCGTCGACGAGGCGGACGTCATTGCCGCCCATCAGCAAGCCGGGCAGACCTGCATCCAGGTGTTCTACTTTCGCGACGGCCGCAATTACGGCAACCGGGCTCACTATCCGAGCCATCACCGCGACCAGGACGCGGCGGCGGTGCTGGGTGCGTTCCTCGGACAGTTCTATGACGGCCGCGCCGCGCCCCGGCTGGTGTTGCTCAGCCAACGGATCGATGGTCAGACCCTTGTCGAGCAGGCGCTCGGCCTGCGCGCCGAGCGGCGGGTGCGATTGATCTGCCCGCGGCGCGGCGACAAGCGCCGCCTGATCGAGCATGCCCGGGTCAATGCCCGCGAGGCGCTGGAACGCCGCCTGGCCGAAAGCGCGTCCCAGCGCCGCCTGATGGATGGCATTGCCCGGATGTTCGCCCTCGACGGCCCGCCGCGGCGAATCGAGGTCTACGACAACAGCCATATCGCCGGCAGCCAGGCGGTCGGCGCGATGATCGTCGCCGACGCCGAGGGCATGGTCAAGAACGCCTATCGAAAGTTCAACATCAAGAATACCGACAAGCCGCGCGAAGACGGCGGCATTGTCGCCGGCGACGACTACGGCATGATGCGTGAAGTGCTGACGCGCCGATTTTCGCGCTTGCAGAAAGACGACCCCGATCGAGATCGCGGCCAATGGCCCGATCTGGTCTTGATTGACGGCGGTGCCGGTCATCTGTCGGCCGTGGCCCAGGTGTTCGCCGATCTGGGTGTGATCGATGTCGCGCTGGCCGCGATCGCGAAGGGGCCCGAGCGCGACGCGGGGCGCGAAAAATTCCATTTGCCGGGGCGCGCGCCATTCACTCTGGCACCCAATGATCCGGTGCTCTACTTCCTGCAACGCCTCCGCGACGAGGCCCATCGGTTTGCCATCGGCTCTCACCGCGCGCGGCGCTCCAAGGCGATCGGGCGCTCCGAACTGGATTCGGTCGCCGGTGTCGGACCCAAGCGCAAGCGGGCCTTACTGCATCGGTTCGGCTCGGCGCGGGCGGTCGCGCAGGCGGGACTTGCCGATCTCGAAACCGTCGACGGCATCAACAAGACCGTGGCCCGTCTGGTCTACGACCATTTTCACGGCGAGCCTTGATCGGCCCGGCGCGCCACGACGCCCGGCGGCCCACAAATTGTCGATAGCACTTTGAATTGACCGCTTTACGTAGCACATGAATTGACCGCTTCT
>CAJWQN010000269.1 GCA_913045505.1 uncultured Rhodospirillaceae bacterium
GTCATGGCGGCTCCCGATTGCTCGTGACGGCGCCACCGGAACCGGGCCCGCCGTGGGTTTCCGCGGTCCAGCGCGAGCACCCCTTGTCGGGGCGAATCTGGCGAACCTCCGACGGCCGGTTCATCGATGCCGCCCAGGTCGTGGCCGATCTCCAGGCGGCGTCCTACATGCTTCTCGGCGAAAAACACGACAATGCCGATCATCACCGCGTTCAAGCCTGGCTGGTGGAGTCGCTGGTCGCTCGCGGCCGCCGACCGACCCTGGCGTTCGAGATGTTGACCACCGATCAGAAGGGCGCCTTGGCGAGCTACCTGGCCGACGAGGACGCTGATGCCGCCGGCCTCGGCGAGGCGGTCGGTTGGGGTGAAACCAACTGGCCCGATTGGGCCTTGTATCAGCCGATCGCCCAGTCGGCGCTCGACTCGGGCGCGCCGATCCTGGCGGCCGGGTTGCCGCGCCAGACCGCGCGCGCGATCGCCAAGGAAGGCGTCTCGGCGCTCGGCGCGGAGCGGGTCGGGGTGCTCGGCCTCGACCACCCGATGCCGCCCGAACCCGTCGCCATGCTGAGGACGGAAATCATCGAGAGCCATTGCGACCAGCTGCCCGAGTCCATGATTGATCCGATGGTCACGGTCATGACGACCCAGGACGCCCTCATGGCCCACATTCTGGTCGAGGGCGAAAAAATGGCCGGACGGGACGGAGCGGTCCTCATTGCGGGCAGTGGTCATGCCCGAGTCGACCGCGGGGTGCCTTGGCATTTGGGTCACCTGGCGCCCGGTCGGTCCGTGACCTCGGTCGGTTTGATCGAAGTGGAGGCGGGCAAGACCGAGCCGGCGGCCTATGCCACCAAATTCGGCGGCGACGGGCTGCCCTTCGATTTCGTGTGGTTCACGCCGCGTACGGACGAGGACGACCCTTGCGAGGCCTATGCGGATCAACTGGAGCGCGCCAGACGGCGCCACCTCGAGGAACAGGCGGAATGACCTCTTGGGCGAGCCGTCCTTGGCCCGACCCAAGGGGCCGGATGAAGACCGTGCCCACTCCACGCAAACCGCCACCGAGCCCGAGTCCGCGGGAGGTGTCGGGCCTTCCTCGGTGATTCGGAGCCTCGGCCACTCCTCGAGACCCGGCCCCCGCAAGGTTCCGTTCGGGGCACCACCAAAACGGCGATAAGCGGCTTTGGCCCTGTCAACCTCCGGTTCGCGGCACCCGGCCGGTTTCTGCAAGCCACGGCCAACTTGCCCCGCCGGCCTATCCCGCGGAACCCACAGCACAAGCTCAAACACGCTGGACAACAAAAATATTCTTTTGATATCAATAACTTAATCGTGGCGGATGGGGTGGGATTCGAACCCACGGTGCCGGCAAGGGCACGCCGGTTTTCAAGACCGGTGCTTTCGACCACTCAGCCACCCATCCGGGCCGGGGAGGGAACCTAACGCGGATCGCGGCGGCGGGGAAGGGACGGGATGGCCCGGATCGGTTCCGGCCCCGACGGCGCCGGCCGCAAGGCCGGGCCAGCGAGACCGATGAGACCGCCGGGGCGACCGGTTCGGGCCGTGGGCGTTGCGCGATGGGAAGGCATATGGCAAGGACTTCTCGGTTTCGATGGCCGAGCCCGTGGAGATGATCGCAAAGGCTTGTTTCCGGTGTCTGACCGCCCTGGCCGCCGCTCTGCCGATATGCGCGACGGCGCTCGCGGACGATCGGGGGGATGCCGATTTCGGAGCCTGGCTTGCCCTCTTGCGCGCCGAAGCTGGCGCAAGGGGAATCAGCGCGCCAACCTTGGACGCGGCTTTCGCCGGAATCCGGCCCATCGCCAGGATCATCGAGCTCGATCGCAACCAACCCGAAGGCCGGATCAGCTTTGCCCAATACCGTGCCCGGGTGCTGCCCGCGTCCCGCTTCGCCGCCGCTCGCGCCCGCCTTGCCCGCCACCGCGCGGTGCTCGACGAGGTTGCCGCCCGTTTCCGGGTGCAGCCGCGTTTCATCGTCGCCCTGTGGGGACTCGAGAGCGATTTCGGACGCTACACCGGCGGCTTTTCGGTCATCGGCGCGCTCACGACCCTGGCCTATGACGGCCGACGCGGTGCCTTCTTTCGCGGCGAGCTGATCGACGCGCTTCGGATACTGGAAGACGGCCAAATCGACGCCGCGGCCATGACCGGGTCCTGGGCGGGCGGCATGGGCCAAAGCCAGTTCTTGCCGTCGAGCTACCACCGATACGCGGTCGATTTCGACGGTGACGGGCGTCGCGACATCTGGGATACGCCCGGCGACGTGTTCGCATCCATCGCCAACTATCTGCACCAGTTCGGCTGGCGCGACGACCAGACCTGGGGCCGCGCGGTCCGCCTGCCCGCGAAATTCGATCCGGCGCTGATCGATTTGGCGGTGATCAAGCCGATCGGCGACTGGCAAACGCTCGGCCTGCGCCGCGCCGACGGCACCGATTTGCCGCGCCGGGCGTTGCCCGCCTCGGTGATCCAGCCGGACGGAGCCGGCGGCCAAGCCTATCTGGTCTACGACAATTTTCGCACCACGCTGAAATGGAACCGCTCGATATATGGCGCGCTGGCCGTCGGTATGCTTGCGGACGGGCTTGTCGGACGGTAGTTATTCATTTGGTGTGAGCGGCGCGGCGAGACACAAAATATGCCGCGATCAACACGGGACGACGGCCGATGACGTTTCGGCGAATCGCGGCGGCGCTTCTTGGGATCGGGGCGGCAGGATTGGCGGCCGGCTGCTCCGAAACCCAACTGGTCGCCCATGGCGTCAAGGAAATCGTGGCCCTGAGTCCAGAGCCGGAACCGGCCGCCACGACCCCGTCATCGGGTCAATACAAGGTCGGCAAACCCTATCAGATCGAGGGCGTCTGGTATTACCCGAAGGCGGACCCGACCTACAACGTGGTCGGCCTGGCGTCCTGGTATGGAGCCGATTTCCACGGCAAGCGCACAGCCAACGGCGCGATCTACGACATGAACGCCCTGACCGCCGCGCACAAGACTCTGCCGATGCCGAGCAAGGTGCGGGTCACCAATTTGGACAACGGGCGATCCCTGGTGCTGGAAATCAACGACCGCGGGCCGTTCGTCAACGGCCGCATCATCGACCTGTCCAGGCGTTCGGCCCAGCTTCTGGGGTTCGAGCAACGCGGCCTGGCCATGGTCCGGGTCCAGGCGGTATCGCCCGAAAACGGCCTGAGCGTCGCCGAGCGCCCGGTGACACCGCCCGAGGAGCAGGAACTGGCAGGCGCCGCGCCGCGCACCGACGTTGCCGTCAATCCGATCGACGCGCCGGCCGAAGTCGTGCCGGCACCGCCCTTGGCCACCGCCGCGCCCGAGCTGGCGCCGCCGGCGCCGGCCATGTTCATCCAGGCCGGCGCCTTTACCCAGCAGGACAATGCCGGCCGCCTGGCCCAGGACCTGTCGCGGTTCGGAGTGGTTCGGATCGTCGAGGTCGAACGCGACGGGCGGATTTTTCATCGGGTCCGCCTCGGGCCGATCGCCACCGTCGAGCAGGCCGACGCGCTGCTCCAGGATGTCATCCGGTCAGGCCACGCCCAGGCCCATCTGGTGATCGAATGAGGACGATTCCGGCGGCCTATCGGTCGTTCTCGGTCCTCACCCAACGCGGCATCGTCCTGATTCTGGCCGGGATCGCGGCGGCGGTTGCATCCGGAAACGCGGGGGCTTTCGAGACCGCCGCCCGCGAAGCGATCCTGGTCGATTTCAGCACCGGCACGGTGCTGCTGGAAAAGAATGCCGATCGGCCCGTGCCGCCCGCGTCGATGAGCAAGCTGATGACCACCTACATGGTCTTCGAACGGCTCAAGCAGGGCACCATCAAGCTCGACGACACCATGCTGATCAGCGAGAAGGCGTGGCGGATGGGCGGCTCCAAGATGTTCGTCGAGGTCGGCAAGCAGGCGACCGTCGAGGATCTCCTGCGCGGCATCATCGTCCAATCGGGCAACGATGCCTGCATCGTGGACGCC
>CAJWQN010000270.1 GCA_913045505.1 uncultured Rhodospirillaceae bacterium
GCTTGTTTTGGCTGTTGTTTGGCCGGCTTCGCCGCCAGCCGGTCCGACTCCCCTCGATCGTCGCCCAAATGATGTCGACCGGCATCAGCGCGGTGCCGATCGCGACCGTGTTGTCGTTGGCGATCGGGGTCACCCTGGCCATGCAGGGGATCGATCTGTTGAAGAACTTTGGCGCCGAGTCCCAGGTCGTCGTGGCGGTCGCCTTGTCGGTGGTGCGCGAATTCGCGCCCCTGATCATGGGTATCTTGATGGCCGGGCGGTCCGGATCGGCGCTGGCGGCGCGGCTCGGTACGATGAACATCAGCCAGGAGATCGACGCCTTGCGGGTGATGGGCATCAACCCGACCCGGTTCCTGGTCGTGCCGGCGATGGTGGCGATGCTGGTCATGCTGCCGGTGCTGACCTTCTGGTCCGATTTGACCATGTTGTTGGGCAGCGCCCTCTATACCAAGGCGGTGCTCGGAATGTCGCTCGCCGCCTATGCCGACGCCACTTTGGAGACCCTGAGCGTCGCCCATCTCATGCACGGTATCACCAAGAGCGCCATCTTCGCGGCCCTGATCGTGCTGATCGGCACCGTCAACGGGATATCGGTCTCGGGCGGCGCCGAGGGGGTCGGGCGGGCGACCACCCGCACCGTGGTGATTTCGATCGCCGCGATCATCGTCACCGACATGCTGTTCATCTTTGTTCTGACCAGATCCGGTTTCTGAGACCGGCGCGCGGGGATCGTTGGGTGACGGAGGTTATCGAAAGCATCGAATCGGGCCCGTCGGGGTCCGAGGAACGGGCCAAGGTCATCGAGGTCGAAAATCTGGTGACCCATTATCCCGGCAACCCGGAGCCGACGCTCAAGGGCGTCGACATGTCGGTCTATGCCGGCGAGATCATGGTGATCATGGGCGGCTCGGGCTCCGGCAAGAGCACCTTGTTGCGCCAGCTCATCGCCCTGGATGCGCCGACCAGTGGCCAGGTCCGAATCCTCGGTCGGAATCTGGTCGGACTCGGTGCCGCCCACATGCACGATCTGCGCAAGGTGATGGGCGTGGCCTTCCAGGGCGGCGCGATGTTCAATTCCATGACCGTCGGCGAGAACCTGAAATTGCCGCTTCGCGAGCATCTCAAGCTGGCCGAGCGGCAGATGGACATCATGACCCGGATGAAGCTCGCCTTCGTCAATCTTGACGTCGCGACCGCCGATCTGATGCCGTCGGAGCTGTCGGGCGGCATGCTCAAACGGGCGGCGATGGCCCGGGCGATCATGATGGACCCGAAGCTGCTGTTCTGCGACGAACCCTCGGCCGGCCTGGACCCGGCGGTGTCCTCGGCGCTGGACGATCTGATCCTGCGCTTGCGCGACGCGATGAGTATGTCCATCGTGGTGGTCACCCATGAGCGCGCGAGCGCGTTCAAGATCGCCGACCGCATCACCATCCTGGACAAGGGAGTCATACTGATGATCGGCACGCTCGACGAGTTGCGCGCCAGCGACAACCGGCGGATTCACGATCTGCTGACCGGGGTCGCCGAGGAGACCGAAGTCGGCGCCTGGCTCTGAGAGCCGCCGATCGGGTAAGGAGGACCGTCCGCGATGCCCCAGAGCAGGCTGAGCTATCTGCTGGTTGGCGGCTTCGTGCTGGCGGTCTTGGCGGCGCTGATCGCGGTGTTGGCGGCGCTGTCGGGGCGGTCGGGAGAGACCAGCTACTATTATACCTCCTATCCCAACGTCGCCGGCCTCAAATACGGGACACCGGTCTTCTATGAAGGGTTCCTGGCCGGCCAGGTCGATGGCATCAGGCCGCGCACCGAGGCCGGCGAGACCCGATTTCGGATCACGCTGGAAATCCTGTCCGACCTTCAAATTCCAGACGACAGCGTCGCCTTGATCATCCAGCCGAACCTTCTGTCGGGGCGCGCGATCAGCATCGCGGCCGGTGGCTCGCGGACCAGTTTCGAACCGGGCGCGGAGATCCCGGGCGGCGGCGCCAGCGGCTTGGCGGCGTTGCCGGAATTGGTCGGCGGCGGCCAGGATCTGGTCAAGCAGGGGCGCGCGCTGATGGAGCAGGTCACGGCCGCCATGAAACTGGTCAACGACTGGCTCCAGGCCGACTTCGAACGGGTCGCCGGCAAATACGAAGCGTTGCCGGGGTCGCTCCAGGGCGATATGGCCGAGTTGAGCGGCCAAGCCAACGATCTGATCGTCGACATGGGCGCGGTGGTCGGCCGAGTCGACCGCTTGCTCAACGACCGGACCATCGCCGATGTCGGTCGGACCGTCGACAACGTCGAAAAAACCACCGCGCGCATGGAGCGCGCGAGCCGGGATTTGGAGGCCTTGAGCAACAATATCGAAACGATCACGGTCCAGCTCAGGAATTTCATGGCCGACAACCGCCCGGACATGGAGGGCTCGATCGTGGACCTGCGCTTCACGCTCGAGAACCTGGCCCAGCGGATCGACGCGGTGACGTACAACATGGAAGGCCCCAGCCGCAACATGTACGAGTTCAGCCGCCAGATCAGGCTCAACCCGGGCCTGCTCCTGGGCGGCACCGCGCCGGAGGACGAGGCGGCGACCGGTGAGTAGGTCCGGCGCCTGGCGGCTGCTCCTGTCCGCGATCGTGGTCGCGGCTCTCGCCGCCTGCGCGCAGCCGCTGGTGCCGCGCGACCATTTCTATCGATTGAACGCGGTCGGCCAGGTGCCGGCGTTCCGTGATCCGCCGCTGGTCGGAACCGTGACGGTCAGCCCGCTGCGCGCCGACGGGCTCGTCAGCCAACGCCCGGTACTCTTTAGCCACCGGGACGAGCCGCTGGAGCTGCGCCAGTACAACTACCACTATTGGGTCGAGCCGCCGCCGATCCTGCTTCAGAGGCAGCTCATCGACCATTTGCGCGCCGCCAATGTGGCGACCACGGTGGCGAGTCCCGACCTGCGCGGCGCCGCCGGCTGCAGGGTGTTGGGAAGCGTCCGGCGTTTCGAACGGATCGTCGGGCCCGAGCCCTCGCGGATCGCGGTCGAACTCGACCTGATCCTGGTCCGCGCCGGTGACGCGGCGGAGCTGCTGTCCACAACCCTGCGCGCCGATATGCAGGCCGGTGACGAGCGGATGGAATCGGTGATCCTGGCGTTCGACGCGGCGGTCACCCGGCTGTTCAATCAGTTCGTCGCCGAATTGAGGCAGATCCCGACCCGATGCGGTCCGGCGCGACGCGAATCCTGATCACCCATGCCGGCGACCCGCCACGTTCGGCGGCGGTGGACGCGGGCGCCCCGCGGCGCGCCGTCGCCGACGCCACCGCCGCGTGCGTCCGCCGCCAGATCGAGGTCGGCATCGATATCGTCGGCAATGGCGAACAATCGCGCGAGGACTTTCTCACTTCCGTGGCCGAACGGCCGAACGGCCGAGCGGCCGAGCGGCTTCGGCGGCCAGGCGAATCGGCCATCGCCGGGCCGGGGCGGCGGTGGACGCGGACGCCGCGCGGCGCGCCGTCGCCAACGCCATCGCCGCGTGCGTCCGTCGCCAGATCGAGGCCGACTTCGATATCGTCGGCAATGGCGAGCAGTCGCGCGAGGGCTTTCTCACTTCCGTGGCCGAACGGCTTCGGCGGCCAGACGAATCGGCCATCGCCGGGCCGGGGCGGCGGTGGACGCGGGCGCCCCGCGGCGCGCCGTCGCCGACGCCACCGCCGCGTGCGTCCGCCGCCAGATCGAGGTCGGCATCGATGTCGTCGGCAATGGCGGGCAGTCGCGCGAGGGCTTTCTCACCTCCGTGGCCGAACGGCCGTCCGGCTTCGGCGGCCAGGCGAATCGGCCGCCGCGCCGAGACGTGGCCAGCCCTCCCCATTTCCGCGTTCAGTTCACCCCGGAAATGGGGAAAAAGGCAGATTCAGGTCGGAAGTGCACCACGGGGGGGGGCGGACACGGCGGGGTTTCTGGTAATCTTGGATCGAACGACCAACCCAAACGACCAGGAGCTGCCCACCAT
>CAJWQN010000271.1 GCA_913045505.1 uncultured Rhodospirillaceae bacterium
CGGCGGGGTCGCCGATGACCGCTGAAACGCTCGATCTGAACTTGCTGACCGATCTGGTCACCAAGGCCGGCAAGGCCGGTGCCGACGCCGCCGACTCCATCTTCGTCGAGTCGGCTTCGCTGTCGGCTTCCTGGCGCATGGGCCAAAACGAGGGGATCGAACGCGCCGAGGCGCGCGATCTGGGCTTGCGGGTTTTCGTCGGACACGCCCAGGCCGTGGTCTCGAGCACCGACACCACGGCGGATGCCTTGGACGCTCTGGTCGCGCGCGCGCTCGCCATGGCCCGCACCGCGCCGGAGGATCCTTATTGTGGCCTGGCCGATGCCGAGCGCCTGGCCGGAGATATTCCCGATCTAGATTTGTGCGACTGGACAGAACCGTCCTCGGAGTCCCTGCTCGAGGCGGCGAGCGAGGCCGAAGACGCCGCGCGGGCCGTCGCCGGCATCACCAATTCCGAAGGCGCCGAGGCAAGCT
The DNA here is from genome assembly GCA_913045505.1 of uncultured Rhodospirillaceae bacterium. Classification (GTDB taxonomy): domain Bacteria; phylum Pseudomonadota; class Alphaproteobacteria; order UBA7887; family UBA7887; genus CAJWQN01. The sequence continues at coordinate 475 of CAJWQN010000271.1, forward strand.
GGGGCAGAAGCAGGATCGCGCTCGCGGCGAGCAACGGTTTCGCCGGCGCCTATCCGGCGTCGTCCTTCGGCCTGTCCGCCTCGGTGGTCGCCGGCACCGACACCGGCATGGAACGGGACTACGAATATTCCAGCACCCGCCATCGGAACGATCTCGACCCCCCGGCCGAAATCGGCACCCGCGCCGGCGAACGCACGGTGCGGCGCTTGAATGCCCGCAAGGTGGCCAGCGGGCAGGTGCCGGTGGTGTTCGACCCGCGCGTTTCGGGAGGCTTTCTGCGCTTGCTCGCCGGCGTTATATCAGGCGCCGCGATCGCGCGCGGCACCAGCTTTCTGAAGGACGGCATGGACAAGGCGGTGTTCGGCGCCGGCATCCGGGTGATCGACGATCCGCTGCGCCCGCGCGGACTGGCGTCGCGCCCATTCGACGGCGAGGGCGTGGCCCCCGCCCGGCGCGCGGTGATCGACGATGGCCGCCTGACCACTTGGCTGCTGGATTCACGCTCGGCGCGCCAGTTGGATCTGGACACCACGGGCCATGCCGGGCGCGGCACCTCGGCACCGCCGATGCCGACCCCGTCCAATCTTTATATGGAGCCCGGCGCCGAGACCCGCGACGCGCTGATCGGCGCCATCGATTCGGGCCTTTACGTCACCGAGATGATGGGCATGAGCTTCAACAACGTCACCGGTGATTACAGCCGCGGCGCCGCCGGTTTCTGGATCGAGAAGGGCGTGCTCGTCTATCCGGTCAGCGAACTGACCGTGGCCGGCAATCTGAAGGATTTGTTTCCGCGCATGACACCCGCCAACGATCTCGAATTTCGCTATGGCGTCAACGCGCCGACCCTGCGCTGCGACGGCATGACGGTTGCCGGGATTTAGCGCCGCCTCCGTGTCCGGTTCCCAACCCGATACCGCCGCCGCGCTGGAATCCGATCACGCGCTTCTTTGCGCCGCGGCGCGCGCCGGTGGCGCCATCGCAAAACGCTATTTCGGGGGCCCGTTCGATGTCCGCGAAAAGTCGCCGGGCGATCCGGTCACCGAGGCGGACCTCGCGGTCGACGCGGAAATCAAGCGCCTGATCCTCGGCGAGCGGCCGGAGGATGCCTGGTTGTCCGAGGAGACCGCCGATTCGCCCGCCCGACTGGATGCCCGGCGGGTCTGGATCGTCGATCCGATCGACGGCACCAAGGCGTTCGTCGCCGGCCGGCCCGAGTTCGCGGTGTCGATCGCCCTGGTCGAGAACGGCCGTCCCATCGCGGCCGCCATCTTCAATCCGATCACCGACGAATTCATCGACGCGGTCCGGAACGGCGGCACCCGGTGTAATGGCCAGCGGGTCCAGGTCACCGAGGAAAGCGACACCGCCGCGCTCGTGCTCGGCACCAGCCACAACGAGTTGCGGCGCAAACTCTGGCGCCATTTGTTCCCCGAATCCGAGGTCGAGCCGGTGGATGCCATCGCCTACAAGCTCGGTCTGCTCGCGGCCGGCCGATTCGACGGCGTGATCGCGCTGCGGCCGAAAAGCGATTGGGACATCGCCGCCGGCGATCTTCTGGTCCACGAGGCCGGTGGCCGGATGACCGACGCCGACGGCAATGTGCTGCGCTACAATCGCGCCGAGATTCGCCACCCCAATCTGGTCGCGTCCGGCCCGGCAATCCACTCGGCGCTGCTGGCGCGGCTCCGCGACCGTTGAGCGCATGCTGATCTTGTATCGCTGCCTGACCATCGCCGCCGGGCCGATCGCCGGCGCGGTCCTGCGGCGCCGGGCCGCGGCCGGCAAGGAGGACCCGGACCGCCTCGCCGAGCGGCTCGGTCATGCCGTCACGCCGCGCCCGGACGGCGACCTCGCCTGGGTTCACGCGGCAAGCGTCGGCGAATCGCTGTCGGTGCTGCCTCTGGTCGCCCGCCTGCTCCGTGACCAGCCTTCCCTGCACCTGCTCATCACCACCGGCACCGTGACCTCGGCGCGGTTGCTGGCGGAGCGGCTGCCGGCGCGGGCCATCCACCAATACGCGCCCGTGGACCGGCCCGACGCGGTGCGCCGGTTTCTCGACCATTGGCGCCCGGACCTCGCGATCTGGGTCGAATCCGAGCTGTGGCCCAACCTTCTCGGTACGAGCCAGGCCCGGGGCGTGCCGTGCGTGCTGGTTCAGGGGCGGATGTCGGACCGATCTTTCGCTGCCTGGCGCTATGCCCGCGGTCTGATCCGGCCCCTGCTCCGGGACTTCCGATTGCTGCTGGCCCAGACCGACGTCGACGCCGAACGCTTTCGGAAGCTCGGCGGCGCCCAGGTCATGGTCACCGGCACCATCAAATATGCGAGCCCGCCCTTGCCGGTGGCGGCCGACCACTTGGCCGAGACCAAGAGCGCGATTGGCGCTCGTCCGCTCTGGCTCGCGGCCAGCATCCATCCGGGCGAAGTGGACGCCGTGATCGCGGCCCACCAGACGCTCGGCGCCCGATTCGACGGTCTGCTCACCATCATCGTCCCCCGCCACCCCCGGCGCGGCCCCGATATCGCGCGCCAGGCCGCCGGGGCCGGACTGACCCCGGCGCGGCGGGCGGCGAGGGAAGCGCCGAGCGCGGCCACCGATCTCTATATCGCCGACACCATGGGTGAACTCGGTCTGTTCTACCGCCTGTGCGGTATCGCGTTCATCGGTGGCTCGCTGATCCCCCATGGCGGCCAGAATCCGATCGAGCCGATGCAACTTGGCTGCGCCGTCATCCACGGCCCGTCCATGTACAATTTCGACGAGGTGGTGGCCGACCTCGCCGCCGCCGGCGCGGCACGGAGTATCGCCGAGGCCGGCGGGCTGGCCGTCGCCGTCGGCGCCCTGCTGGCCGCGCCCGACGCGCGCGATGCGTTGGCTCGCGCCCAACGCGCGGTCGCGGAAACCAAGGCGGGCGTCCTGGATGACGTGGTCGCGGCACTGGCGCCGCTGATCCCCGGCCACCATGCGCGCCCCTGAATTCTGGGACCGCGGCGGCCTGGTTCCGGCGTTGCTGGCTCCGGCCGCCGAACTCTATCGCGTCGTCGGGCGGTTTCGCCAGGCCCGCACGGTCCCGTGGCGGGCGCCGATCCCGGTCGTCTGCGTCGGCAATCTGGTCGCCGGCGGCGCCGGCAAGACCCCGGTGGCGCTTTCGGTCGGTGCTCGGCTTGGCGAGCGCGGGCGGACCGTCCATTTTCTGACCCGGGGCTATGGCGGACGGCGAAAGGGCCCCCTCCGCGTCGATGCGCGACGCCACGATGCCAACTCGGTCGGCGACGAGGCGCTGCTGCTGGCCGCCGCCGCGCCGACCTGGGTGGCCCGCGACCGGGCCGCGGGCGCCAAGGCCGCTGCCGCTGCCGGCGGTGGAGTGATCGTCATGGACGACGGCTTCCAGAATCCCGGTTTGGCCAAGGATCTGTCCCTGGTGGTGGTCGACGGCGCGGTCGGTTTCGGCAACGAACGATTGATTCCGGCGGGGCCGCTGCGCGAGCCGATCGCCGCCGCGCTGGCC
>CAJWQN010000272.1 GCA_913045505.1 uncultured Rhodospirillaceae bacterium
CGGGTCGACGGCGCCGGCGGCGTTTGGGCAAAGCGAAATCCCGGTGACCATCACGCCGCTGTCGATTCCCAACGACACCCCCGTGCCGCCGACTTACGAGGTGGCCGAAGGCAAGGCCCGGCTGATCGAATTGCCGGAGCCGGTGCGCGACGTCATCATCGCCGACCCCGAAATCGCCGACGTGATCGTCAAGACCCCGCGCCAAGTCTATCTGGTGGCGCGCGCCTTTGGCTCGACCAACGTGTTTTTCGTCGGCGCCGACGGCGAGGTGATCCTTCACGCCGTGATCGAGGTCCGAATCGATCTGGCCGCGGCGCGCAAGGCCATCCGCGCCCTGTTGCCGGACGCCCGGATCGAGCTCAAGGCCGTCGGCCCCAATATCGTGCTGACCGGCACGGTCCGCACCGCCGTCGAGGCCACCGACGCCGCCGCCATCGCCAGCCAGTTCGTTGCCGCCGGCGGCGACGGTGGTGGCGAGGAGGGCGAAGAAGAGGAAGGCGGCGGGGCGGGCGGCGTCATCAACATGATTCGCATTCTCGAGGACCAGCAGGTCCTGATTCAGGTTCGGGTCGCCGAGATGCAGCGGAACGTGACCAAGAACCTCGCCGCGCGAACCAATTTCCTGCGGCTGATCGAAGGCCGGGCGTTTTCGCTGGCCACCGCCGGTGGCGAGTTGTTTGACACGGTGGCCGGCCTAGGCGTGATCACATTCGACAAACTGGGCCTGCAGGACACCACGCTCCTGTCGCTGGAACGCCAGGGACTGGTCAAGACCCTGGCCGAGCCGGTGCTGACCGCGATTTCAGGCGAGACCGCCAACTTCCTGGCCGGCGGCGAACTGCCGACCCCGGCCGGTATCGATTCCAACGGCAACCTGATCATCGAGTTCCGCGAATTCGGAGTCGTGCTCAGCTTTACCCCCGTGGTGCTGGCCAAAAACCAGATCAGTCTCAGAATCTCGACCGAGGTCAGCCGGCAAGCGGAAGAGAACAAGCTCGTGCTCCCGTTCGCGACCATCGCCGGCACCGCCACGGTCGATGTCATCGGCCTCAGCGTCCGCCGGGCGGAGAGCACGGTCACCCTGCCCAGCGGCGGCAGCTTGATGATCGCGGGCTTGTTGCAGAATGACGAGTTCAACACCATAGACGGGACACCCTGGTTCAAGGATATCCCCATCCTCGGCGCCCTATTCCGAAGCACCGCATTTCTACGCAACGAATCCGAGGTGGTGGTGCTGGTCAAGGCGTTCGTGGTGCGCCCGGTCGAAGCCGGTCGGCGCCTGGCCCTGCCCACCGATGGTTTCGTGCCGGCAAGCGATTTCGATATCCACATGCTCGGCCGCCTCTATAAGCAGTACTCTGACCGCAAGGGGATCGAGGACGTGCCGATCATCCAGGGCCCGATCGGCTACATTATGGAATGACGATGATGGATCGACCGAATCGAGTTCCTGCGTCCAACGCCCGTTCCGTATGGCGACCGGCGGGCGTTTGGGCGGTGGCTGCAATGCTGGGCACGGCCGTGGCACTAAACGCCTGTGCGCCGCCGCCGCCCGGCAACCATGATGTCGCCGACGCGTTTCCGATCAAAGCCGAGGAACGGACCTTCGCCTTCGTGGCCGATCATGGCCCGAGCGACGCCCAATGGACCGCCCGTGACGAAGCGCGGATCCGGAAATTCGCCGGTCTTTATGTCCGCCGCGGGCGCACCGCGCTTCTGATCGCGACTCGTTTCTCCGCCGAGGAAGGTGCCCGGACACGGGCGGCTCAGTCCTTGCGCACACGCTTGATCGGTGCCGGCGTGCGGTCCCGCGATATCGTGATCGCGCTGGGCGCGGCGCCGGTGGATATCGGGGCTGCCCTGGTGGTCACTTTCCGCGGCTACGAAGTGGAAGTCGCGGAATGTGGTGATTGGTCCGGCACCACCGGATTCAATCCGACCAATTTGCCGCACACCGATTACGGCTGCTCTTATCAGAGAAACATCGGGCTGATGTTGTCGGATCCGGGCGACCTGATCGACACGGAAGAATTCGGTGGGTTGGACGCCCAGCGTGCCTCCATCGTCATCCAGAGCTACCGCGCGGGCGAATTGACGGGCGCGGAGGTCTCCGAGGAAGAACAAGGCACGGCGGCCACCCTCGGCCAGGAATAGGCGGCCGGCGACCCGGAACCAACCGACGGAGATCGACCATTCTCAGGATCAAGGTCACCGCATTCGTTACCGACGAGGAAACCGGGACGACCATCCAGGGTCTTCAGGACAATCGCGCCTTGGCGCGCTCCAATGTCTCGGTGCAATCCGGCGGTATCGACGGCGCGACGACTTACCTTGCCGACAATCCGACCCCTAACCTGTTGATCGTGCAGACCACGGAAACCGGCGACGGCATGTTCGCCGCGCTCGAACGCTTGTCCGGAGTTGTCGACCCCGACTCCCGAGTCATCCTGCTGGGGCAAGAGAACGACATCGGACTCTACAGAAAACTCATCGAGATGGGGCTTTCCGACTATTTCACCGGCCAAGTCGGGGCCGAACAATTGTTGGGCGCCATCGAATCCATTTTCGCCCAAGCCGACGCCACCGAATCGGGCCGGGTCATCGCCTGCATCGGCACTCGCGGCGGCGCCGGCAGCAGCTCGGTCGCGGCCAACCTCGCCCATAGTCTGGGCCAACAGTTCGAGGAACAGGTCATTCTGATCGATCTGGACATGTCTTTCGGCACCGCGGCGATGGCACTCAATTTACAGCAGCGCCAAAGCCTGGCCGATGCCCTGGCCCAACCCAGCCGGCTGGACGACGTTCTGATGGAACGGTTCATGCTCAAATACGACGATCACCTCTCGGTGGTGGCGGCGCCGGTCACGCTCGGCGCCAACGAGGACATCAACCTTGAATCGTTCGAGATATTGTTGAACCTTGTGCGCCAGATGGCGGCTTTTGTGGTCTTGGATATGCCGCATTTGTGGCATAATTGGGTCAGCGAAGTGTTGCTTCACGCGGATGAGGTGGTGGTGGTGACCTACCCGGACCTCGCGAACCTGCGGGACGCCAAGAACATATTCGATACGGTGGCATCGAAACGCGGGGTCGGCGCGCCGACCCGGCTGGCCTTCAATCGCGTCGGCAATTCGAGGAAAACCGAACTGACGGCCAAGGATTTCGAAAGCACCATCGGCGAGTCGCCGGTGGTCACGATTCCGTTCGACCCGGTTCTGTTCGGCACCGCGATCAACAACGGCGAGATGGTGGCCCAGGTCAACAAGGGTTCCAAGACGGTCCAGGAATTCGACAAACTGGCCAATATCGTCAGCGCCCGCTCGCCGGTGGCGGCGGCCGCCAAGAAGTCGATGTTGTCCCTGTTCAAAGGCACGAATTAATCATGTTCGGCAAACGAGGTACGGCGGCCCAGCCGAAGCCGGCGGCGGAAGCGCCGCCACCGGAGACCGAACCGGAACCAGCGGCGGCCAAGCCGGAGCTGGAGTTGGTCTCCGACGAAACCGAGCCCAAATCCTCGGGTGGCCCGCTCGACGATCGGCTGCAGGAAGTCAAGGTCGGCGTGTTCAACGACCTGATCGAGGCCGTCGACCTGGCCCAGCTCAGCAAACTCTCGGCCGAGGCGGTGCGCGAGGAGATCAGCGATATCGTCGCCGAGATCATCAGCATGCGCGATCTGGTGCTCAGCGCCCAGGAGCAGCAGCAGGTCATCAACGACATCTGCAACGACGTGCTCGGCCTGGGGCCGCTGGAGCCGCTGATCGCCCGCGACGACATCGCCGACATCATGGTCAACGGTCCCGACACGGTCTACATCGAGACCGACGGCAAGATCGAACTGACCGACATCAAGTTCCGCGACAACGCCCAACTGATGAACATTTGCCAGCGGATCGTGACCGCGGTCGGCCGGCGGGTGGATGAGGCGAGCCCGATTTGCGACGCCCGCCTGATGGACG
>CAJWQN010000273.1 GCA_913045505.1 uncultured Rhodospirillaceae bacterium
TCGCCGACAGCACCATCAGTATCAGCGCGATCGGTACGCTGATCAGGAACAGCCATTGCCAGGACAAGATTTCGGTGATCCAGCCGCCGACGGTCGGCCCGACCGCCATCGAGGTGACCGCGCAGAACGAAACGATGGTCATCACCCGGGTCTGCTTCTTCGCCGGATAGACCGTGTAGACGGTGGCGAACACCAGCGGCATCAGGGCGCCGCCGCTGAATCCCTGAAGCGCCCGAAAGACGATCATCGATTCGATGTTCCAGGCATTGGCGCACCCCAAGCTGGCCAGGGCGAAGGCGCCGGTGCAGGCGGAAAACAGCCAGCGGGTCGAGGCCAGCCTGGACAACCAGCCCGACAGCGGAATCATGATCACCTCGGCGATCAGCGCCGCCGTCAAGACCCAGCTCACCTGATCCGGGCCGGCGGCGAGGCCGCCCTGGATTTCCTTGAACGATGAGTTGACGATCTGGATGTTGACCAGCGCCATGTACATGCCGCAGCACATGGCGATGAACGCCACTGTGTCGCGTAATGACAGGGTCGGCTTGGTCTCGCTCACATCGCTCATGTCGCTCGGGAGGGGTCGGAGGCCCGGGTTCGGGACCGGCGGTGAATTGCCCGGCGCCCGGAAACCGGTGCGATACCAGGGTCGGGCGACCCTGTCGAGGGGGACGGCACGGCGCCCGGGTCTCGCAGCCAAGATCAAACGATTGTCTGGGATCGGATTCGGCGCTATACGGGGCGCCCCGCCACCCCGGCCCAGGAGCAGTTTGATGACGCCGCCGTCAAGTCGCGGGATTCGCCATGGCGTCCGGCAGCTGATCATGGTCGTGACGGCGCTTTCGGGTCTGGCCGGCGTCGGCCCCGCTTATGGCGAGGGGACGGGCGATTGGCCGTGGTCGGCCCCATCGTTCGAGGAAATTTCGGGCTTTGTCGCCCTCGAAGGCCGCCTCTTCGCCAGGCCCGAGCGCTTCGCCGGCCAGGCTCGGCACAGCGGGTCGCTGCTGGCCGAGCCCGAGGCCTATATTGAATGGGACGACGACACCAGCGTCACACTGACTCCGTTCCTGAGGCTCGATTCCGCCGATCCGGGGCGCAGCCACGCCGATCTGCGCGAGCTGGAGCTGCGCGTGATCGGCGATGACTGGGAACTGGCCGGCGGTGTCGGCAAGGTGTTCTGGGGCGTCGCCGAATCCAAGCATCTGGTCGATATCATCAACCAGACCGATGTGGTCGAGAACCTGGATTTGGAGGACAAGCTCGGCCAGCCGATGGCCAATCTGACCCTGATCCGCGACTGGGGTTATGTCGACCTGTTCGCGATGCCCTATTTCCGCGAACGCACGTTCCAGGAGCGCGGCGGGCGGCTGCGCAACGCTCTGGTCGCCGATGTCGGCCAGGCCCGGTTCACCAGCAAGGCCGGCCGCTGGCATCCGGATTTCGCGCTCCGCTACGCCAACAGTTTCGGCGACTGGGATCTGGGCTTGGCCCATTTTTACGGCACCTCGCGCGATCCAACCTTGAACTTGGGCTTGAGTTCGGGCGGCGAACTGGTGCTGGTGCCGGAATACGAGCTGATCAACCAGACCAGTCTCGACCTTCAATACACCACCGGCGCCTGGCTGTGGAAACTGGAAGCCTTGTTCCGCCAGGGCCAGAAAAATCGCCTCGGCACCGAACAGAACTATTACTCGGCGATCGGCGGGTTCGAATATACCTTGTACGGCATCATGGACAGCGTCGCCGATCTTGGCCTGATCGGCGAATACATACGCGACAGCCGCCGCGACAAGGCGACCGACCCGCTGGAGAACGATGTTTTCGTCGGTGCCCGCCTGGCCCTGAACGACGAGCCCGATTCCCAACTCCTGGCCGGGATCATCCAAGACCTGGACCAGAGCACGCGGCTGATGTTCGTCGAAGCGAGCCGGCGCGTCGGCGAGAGCATGAAACTGACCGTCGAGCTTCGCGCCTTCAGCGCCGTCCAGCGCGAGGACTTGTTGAGCGATCTTCGCGACGACGATTTCATCCAGATTGAACTGGCCTATTATTATTGACCGCCGCGCGGATCAGCGGCCCGGCGTCAGCACCCGGTAGACTCGCACGGCCAGGTCCTCCGACGTCGCATTCAGGCGCGCGGACGCGAGCCCGAGCGGGGCGACCGACGGATCAGCGGCCAGTGCGACATCGGTGGCTGAACCGCGCGCGACGACGAGAATTTTCGCGCCCGTGGCATGCAGCGTCGCCGCATCCACGGCGACATTGCTCCGACCGAAGTAAGGGCGGCCCGATACAAACGACAGGCGAATCCCGAAGTCGTTGTCCGGTCCGGCCACGGCAACGCCGCCGCTGGGGTCCTTCGCCATGGGACCCAGCGCCGCCGCCACCGATTTCGCGTGCAAATAGGCCTGATCGACCTGCCCCGACAAACCATAAGCGAACAAGTCCGCGCTGCGTGGCACAAAGGCGAACAAGACCAACGCCACGGCGGCCATCGGGAACAAACGCCCGGGCTCGCCCAAGATGCCCCATCGACCGTGGCCGTTGACCTGGTCGGCAAGCCAATGCGTAAAACCGAAGGCCGCGACCATAAGCAAAGGATAGCAATTCACGAAATATCTTTCGACACGAGTACTAAACAAAATATAAGCGGAACAATGGATTGCGACGATAAGACCCACTTGGCGCCATGGCTGTTTTTCGAACCCCTCTTTCCACGGCCAATGAAAGAAAAAACCCATCGCCGCCGCCGCCAGCCCGAGCCCAAACAAGTCAAAATTGGTGAGGATCGAGCTGATCCGCCCAATGCTGCCGATCGACACCCGAACCTGATGGACGAAATTTTCTAGGCTCTCGAACGCGGACCACTGCGGATAGTTCATCTGGCTCGGGTCTTCCCAAGACGTAATCCGGCCGGGGGCCGGCACATGGAAGGTGCGGGTGAACGGATGGGCCCATTGATGCGGCCCCGCATCGGGGCCGGCGATCGCATGATTAATGGCACCGCTGGTCGAGAATGTCGGTTTTCCATAGTGCATCGACAGCACCACGATCCAGGGCGCCGCGATCAGTCCAATGCCGGTGAGGCTCAAGACCGCGGCCCGGGACGCATGACGCCACGCCATCATGCCGCAGCTCCCGCGCAACATGGCCAGGGCAATCACGACCGTGATCGAGACCGGTAGCGCCACCGCTTTGGCGAGATAGGCGGTTCCGACCACGACCCCGGCGACCAGCGCGCGCCGCTCGATTCCGCCGCGGCCGACCTCGAGAATGAAGCTGAGACCGAGCAAGAAAAGTCCACTGAACAGCAAGTCCGGCGTGATGCCGCGGACCGACCAGTAGACACTGTAGGGAACCAGTATGACGGCTCCAGCCACAAATGCCGGGACGGTCAGACCGAGGACGATGCTCACCCGAAGCGCGCCGAGCAGGAACAGAACGGCGGAAATGCCCGTCGCGAATCGCGCGGCGACAACCGGATCGTCGCTCAACGGCAAGAACGGGACCATCATCCAACTGATCAGCGGCCCCCAGTAGCCATTGATGGCCAAATCGGCCTGCCCGGCGAGATAGTATTGGGCGACCCGCATATAGGCGACGCCGTCCGGACTGAAAACCTCCAAGTTGCGGGCGCCCGCCAAGATCAATAGCGGCACTTGAACCGCCACCGCGACGAACAGGATTTTTCGAACAACAGGGTACGATCGTCCGTGTCCCTGGACAAGATTTTGGCCGAGAGGCCCTCCGCGCCGTTGCGATCGTCGTCGGCGCGCTCACAGTTTCGGGCGCTGGTTCCTCTGGTTGGCGGAAGGAAGAAATCCGTTTAGACGCTTCGGTGCGCGCGCGGGTCCCTCCTATGGACTACCGAATCGACATTGCTGGGTTCCGCGTTGCTAGGGCCCTTCGTTAGTTCCTTTGTCTTGTCCTCTTTACCTCCTGGGGTCTGG